>NZ_JBTHHK010000008.1:0-42655 GCF_054353875.1 Mycoplasma sp. 4013
TTAATAAAACAAAAAGATTAACAGAATTAATTGTTAATCTTTTTGTCCTACTTTAAACAAATTTTTTTATTTTTGAAAACGTTGCTTCCTTTTGAAAGACAGGTTGTTTATATAACAAAAATATCGTTACAATATCAGAAGTTATTAAAGAAAGTTTAGGTAAAGATTATGAATATCAACATAAAATTATAAATTTCAAAAATTATGGTAGCAACTCATCGAGAACAAGAACCTTAGTCATTGGTGTTCACAAGAAATTAGCTGATAAAATTGATGTCGAGAAACTTTTTCCTAAATATCAGGACGAAAAAACACTTTATCAAGTTATTGGTGATATGAAAACCTTAAAATGAGGCGAATATGATGACGATGATTTTTTTCATAGCTTCCGAACTTATAAACACCATATGCAATCATGGATACAAAATATCAAATCAGGACAATCAGCATTTGATAATTTAGAAGATATAAATAAGCCACATAAAATTATTAATGGTAAAATAATAATAAATAAAAATAAAAATGGTGATAAGTATAAAAGACAAAGTTTTGATAAGGTTGCTCCATGTATTCATACTAGAAACGATCAACTAGCAAGTCAAAATACAATTCATCCGAATCAAAATAGAGTATTTTCTATTAGAGAGTTAATGAAAATGATGACAATACCAAATGATTTTAAATGAACTAATATCCCTCTGTCACAGTTGAATAAGTTATCTTATGATGAAAAAGTTGCTTTTTCAAAAAAGAATGAAATGAATATAAGACATTGTATCGGTGAATCAGTTCCTACTGTAATCTTTGAACAAATTGCTAAGAATATTAAGAAAGAGTTTTTTGATGAAGAAAAGTTTAAATAAACAACAAATAAAACAAATTATAGAAGAAAACGAGTTAATAAACCATCAGAATTTAATTAAATTTATTAAAGATAACAAACAAAAATATGATTTCAATAGTTTATCTAGAATAATTGAATTATCTAATAGTAAGCGTAATCATTATGCAGCATTTTATACACCACAAATAATTTTAGGGCAAATATATTCACAATTACCCGAATTTACAAAGAAAGAAATTAATATTTTAGAACCTGCAGTGGGTTCAGGTAATTTTTTACCTATTTTATTTAGAAAATATCAAAATAATATTGTGAATTTAACAATTATTGATATAAATAATGAATCATTAGAACTTTTAAAGATTCTTTATGAAAACAATATACCTGAAAATTTTAAGATTAAATATGTAAATGATGATTATTTAATGTTAAAATTAAATAAAAAATTTGATTTATTTATTGGAAATCCACCGTTTACCAAAATAAATAAAATTAAAAAAGTTGAATATCAAAATTTACATCAATATTCAGAAAATTTAAAAAATTTAGCAGGATTATTTTTAGAAAAATCTTTATTAGAAGCCGAGAACATTTCACTGATAATGCCAAAAAATTTATTAAATACACCAGAATATCAAGAAACACGTAACTTATTAGTTAATTTTAATATTTCATCAATTATAGATTTTGGCGAAAAAGGATTTGATGATATTTTAATCGAAACTATTAATATAACAATTTCAAAATGTATTATAGATAGAATTTATATTAAATCATTACCCAAAAAACAAGAAAATTATCAATTCAGGGACTATATTTTCTCTAAGGAATTGCCATACTGAGTTATTTATCGTGATGAATTTTTTGATTTTGTGTATAAAAAAATGGAATTTGATATTTTTAAGGTATTTAGAGACCGTCAAATTACTAATTCAATACTCATTAATAACAAACAAAATACAATAAGAGTCTTGAAGTCTAAAAACATCGATGATAGTGGAAAAAGTATCAGCGAAATAGAAAATTATGATTCTTACATCCTGGATGTTGTTACAAAAAAATTAGATGTCTATAAATATCTTGATTATGAAAATGCTTATTTAACACCTAATATGACTTATAAACCTAGGCTAATATCAAAACCAAAAGGTTATCTAACAAACGGATCAGTAGCAATATTAATACCTAAGAATAATTTAAAGTTAAATGACAAACAAAAAGAATATATTTCGACTGATGAGTTTAGAAAGTTCTATCATATTGCACGAAATTATCAAACTCGTTCAATAAACATTGATTCTTCAAGTGTTTTTTGATTCGGGAAGAACAAGGAGTTGAATTAGATGTATAAATTATTAAGCGATTTCTTCGATGATAAGAATTATGATTTAAGAATTTCAAAAAATTCTAGATGAATTGATCAAAAGTGTACATATGATGTTTTGTCAATAGTTTCTGATTGTATTTTAGAATATATCAATAATAAAATGGATACATTTAAAGTAAAAGACATTTGATTTAATGAATATACAGTTATAAATGTTTCAAATCTATTTACCAAACCAAATCCATCGAATAAATCATCAAGAGAATACGATAAATATTTTGGACAACCTATTAATTTACTTGTATATGCAGGAGTTTTAAAACAAAACAAAGTAAATAATGTAAGACACTTTAAGGTAACTAATAAAGAAATTTTAGAATATATTGCATTAAGACCAATGAATGCTCTAAACTTTTTATGTGAGTATATCAAAAAGGTTTTAAAAGATACTGATATATATCATTATTTTGTGAATTTTTTAAACAACACCAATGCTTATACCTTTAAATATTAAATGAACATTTAACAAATTTTTATAAACAAAATACAAAAATTAAGGGGACATTAGAAATTTATAGAATTTTTACTAAAATTATAAATCCACTTTCATTTGTAAATAAATCCTTAGGAACTAAAAAAGGTTATTTGTCTAAAAATATTATTACATTAGATGATTTAACATACAATAAAACAAATTTTAGAGATCTAAAACCTAAAAATATGTCTAGAAATGACTATGTACAAGTTATAAATAAGAAAAATTAATGAGACAACATATCGAAAATACTTAATCGATAAAGCAAAAAAAGCAATAAAAATGTTGAATCAAAAATATAATAACAATAAAAGTGAAATTATAGGATTAACGGATAATAACGATGCAACACAAGTGCATCATATCTTTCCACAGTCTAAATTTCCACAAATAGCAGATTATTTAGAAAATTTAATTGCACTAACACCAAATCAACATTTCTTAACGGCACATCCGAATAATAGCACACATTATATTGATGTAAATTTTCAATATTTAGCATTAGTCGCTAAGACATTTACAATTAAAAGTGATATCGAATCTGGAAATGAAAACTATTCATTTAGTAAATTTATTAATGTATTGAGATGCGGGTTAAATACAGAAGAGTTCGATGATATAGAAAACAAAGATTTTTTCATAATTATAGAAAAAATTGATTTAATATATTCACAATTTGGAAATGATAATCAATATAAGGAAGAAATTAGGATAAATAAACAAAGGATATTTAATTAAATTAAGGAAAATATGACACAAAAACAAAATTTTGAATACAAATTAACAAACGGATATAATATGAAACCAATACTACCGAAAAAACCTATTACATTTGATAGGTTTGAAGAAGATTATGGAATACATCCTGTTATTTTCTTTTACAGCGATCTAACAGGTTCATTTTACTATCTTAAATCTAGAAGTGCATATAATAAAAAACAAATCCAAAGAAAACCGTATGAATATGAAGTTTTAATTAAAAAGTCAGGCAATGGATTGCTATATAATGACAGTTATATAGATACAACACAAATTTATAAATTAAATATTGCAAAGGAAGATTTATACAAGGTTTTTGAAAAGGATTCTGTCTTATTTTTAGATACTGAATATTTTAATATAGATGATATTGATGAAATTTATTCACAGTTATATCGTAATTTAAAAAATAATCCTCCGTTTGTTTTGATAAGTCAGATATATTTTTATGATGAAGAAGTTAAATCAAGAACACTTTATAGCCATCAAAATTTTCTTGATATGGAATTAAATGTATATAAATCAAAAAGTAATATTTCAGTTGAACAAATTATACAAAAACAAGAGTTATATAATGAAATTATAAATTATCGTAACAACAATTATGATATTCTGTTTGAACTTAAGGAACTATCAAAAGGTTGTGATTTAGAATTAACTGATATTCATAATGAAATTAATTTTTTTAATGAATATAAAAATAAGATTTCAAGTGAATTTTCAAGTTTTATTACAGATAATAAATTTGATTTTAATAAATATTATTCAAGCCAACTTGAACAAATATATTTAGGTTTAAAAGCAAATTTAGACGTTAAAAAATATACAAAAAATATTTTTAATGGTTTTCAAATGCAACAGATAAGACTTGGTTTACAAAAAGATTATATATTAGATAAGGTATATTTATATATAGATCCAAAATACGATTGAAAACAAATGCAAGAGATAAGAAAAAGACTAGAGTTATCGTTGGATGTGAAATTATACCTAGATTCAAAATTATCATATTATCAAATGCAACAAATTAGAAATACATTACTCGAAGATAAAAAGAAAGTTATTAGCGATGATGTAAAAGAAAAAGGACTAGATAGTGAATATATGAACGAGTTGAATATACCATATTTTGATGCGATTTTGGATGAAGTTCACAAACGAAAACACATTACATCTGAGAGCAGTAGTCACAGAGAAATTGTAAACATCAAACATAAGGTCGCTAAAGTAGATGAAATAAATTCACAGTTACATTTATTTAATGAGCAGCAACAAGAACAAATCAAACTAGGTTTACAAGTAGATATCAATGTATATTCATATTTGGACCCAAAATTATCAGTCAATCAGATGCAAGAGATAAGATATCATTTACTAGAAGAAAATGTATATCAAATGAATTTAGATTTAAAAGAAATCGGTATATATAGTCAATACTTTTATTATACATATAAAAATGTTTTCAATCAATTTAATGAATTAAAAGAGTTATATAGTGATGAAAAATCAGATGCAAAAGAGAAGGCGATGTAAGTGTGATATGTTATATCAGATAAATGCATACTGTCAAATAAAATGAAGTCACTAATCATAAAGAATATTATATGACCTTATAGGCACTATTTTGTGGGTATAAAAAGTTGTCTACACAAAGTGTATAGACAACTTTTATAACTCTGAATTAGAATTTGGTAGTTTTTCAAAATGATTTTCTAATTTATCAAAGATAAATGTATCAATATTTGAGTTTTTATCTTTTTTGATGGCTTTATAGTATCCATATACATCGAATAAATATCATTTTTTATCTTCTTGATTATAAAATTCTACTCAGTATGTAAGTTTCTTAGAATCTGTATTTATTTTATATCCTAAAACAGATTGAGTTTTATATATTTTATTTAAAAATAAGAGTTTAGCGAATAAATCAGCTAATGAATATTGTGATGTTTTAGATTCTGCAAAACTTTTATCGATTAGTTTGTAAATATTATCCAAATCAAATTTAACAACTTCAAAGTTTAAAAAGTCATTAATAGTTTTTGTCGCTTGTGCCTTTGTAGTAGCATTAAGATCAGGATTTCGCAATGCTTCAGATGCTTTTTTAACAGTCGGCAGAGTTTTTTCAAAATAATCTATAACGATTTTATAAACATCAACATTTTTATTGGTATTTTTCACAAACGATTCTGCTGCTTTTAATGCAGAAATTTTTTCATCCAACTTCTTTGTGTCATTATCATTTTGAAGTTGTTTGATTTCTTGTTGTAGTTTTTCAATATTCTCTTGCGTTTTTTTAATTGTTTCAAGAGTTTCGGGTAAGGTATTAATGTATGAATGATAAGTTTTATAATAAAGCATATCAATGTGATTTTGGATAAATTCTTTTGGTTTTGATAAAAATTCACTTTGTTCTGCTTCACTGAGTTTTTCAGTAAAGACTTTATATTCATCGTTTTTATTTTCTTTTGTATCAGATGTTGCAGATGGTGAAATTCCAAAAATTAAGTAAGTAGGACCAAATCCACGAGTAATTCCGTGAATTTCATCTTCCAAGTTTGCAGGAAGTGATTCATCAGTTTCAATGCGATAATTAGGATATAATTTATAAAACACATTTCAAATGTTTTTTAAAGTATTTTTTGCATCTATTTTAGTATAATCAATTTTTGAATCAAGAATCTTATTTTTTTGTAGAGTTAAATTAACTAAATTAGTATCAATGGTGTTTCCTCGGATGTTATTTGCAAAATCAATTTTAAATGAAATGTCAGCACTATTATAAGTTAAAAGTTTATTCACTGGTTTAAATGCTTCTAGTTGTTCCTTGTTAGCATAATCGACATAATTTATCCCAACTGCTAATGGAGTATCTTTGATGAAGTTATATACAATGCTTTTAACTTTATCTTCGGTAATAACTTTATTAAAATCATCAATTTGATAATATTCAATTTTGCTTAATGATTGATATAAAGTTAAAATTTGTTTTTCTAAATCGATATCATCCCCTGCTTCATTTGTTCCATATTTGTGGACTAATATTTGTGCAACAGAACGTTTTCCGTTGATTTTATGATATGCATCTAGTTTCTCTAAGATTTGTTTTTGTTTTGTGTGAATATCATTTAACAAAATGATATTTGAATTAATTAAGTCTTGTCCTTGTCGCTGGTATTTATGTTTTTTATTATATTGATCAAAGTTGTATTGCATCAAAAGAATACTATTTGCTAAAAAGTTGATATTATCTTGGTTAAATGCAACACCTTTACCTGCTGTTGTAATAATTGTTGGTAGGCTTGTTTTTAAAAACGAGTTATTAATAGAGACATTTAAATTTTGATATCTGATGTCTACATCTGAATATGTATATGCTAGTCAGTTTGCTGTATATAAATTATTTTCAAATTTTACTAATGCAGGAATTTTTTTGTCAGCAACTCTTTGTTTGATATTAAATCCGTTTTGTTGGACTCAATCCTTAGCATACTGAATTGTTTTATCACCTTGGTATAAACAGGACACGGCTGTTAAAGGAACGACACTCGAAGATAAGGTTGTAAAAAGGAGATATTTAATTTTTTTGTTCATATTAACTAAACATTTCTGAGTATTTTCAAGATTTAAAACCAGCATATGAAATAATTACACCGATGATAAATACCACACAAGAAAATGCTAAACCTCCTATAGAATATGCTTTAGAAAACTGAAATGCATCTATGATGCTCCGATCTAGTTCGACTTTTTTGTTTAATTCAATGGTATAACCTAATTGGTGGATAAAAATTGATAATCCGATGATTGCTATCAAGGCCAATGCAGTAATAATTGTTCAAATAATAATTCTGCGTTTATATGTTCTCATTTTTATCCTTTAATAGTTGAACCTTGTCTGCTGATTGCATTCATAATTCTTTTTCTAAGTAATAAATAAATAATAAACATTGGCAAGATTACAAAGATAGCAGCTGCCATTTTAATATTTTGGAGCGGAACACCAGCACTGTTATCATCGCTAAAGTCCATACCAGCATTAAATAATCAAACTGATAGCAGTTGCAATGAATTACGATCTGAAACTAAAATTGATGGTCACAAGTAAGCATTTCAAGAAGCAAGAGCGGTTAAGATAACAATAGTTAAAGTAGTAGGCATTACCATCGGAAAGGCAATTTTAAACATATATTTTATCCCACCTGCTCCATCAATTAATGATACTTCTTTAATGCGTCCCGGAATTGCTTCAAATGAGTTTTTATACATAACAGTATTAAAGATGCTAGATACAAACGGAAGAGCAATGGCAAATAATAAACCAGTATGATTAGCACGCATATTAGTACGAAATACCACGATATATTGTCCAGATAATAAGGCAACTTCAGGTAGCACTAATAAAGCAAGTGCTAAGAATCAAACCAAACCTTTTCCACGTCACTTTTTAAGAGCAAAAGCATAACCCATTAAAAAGGTAATAAATACTTTTAAAACAACCGATATAATAACATTTAATGCAGTAAAACCTAATGAATTTCAATAACCAGTTGCTAATGCACGATGGTAGGTATTTGCAACAACTTTTGACCAAGCAACAGTATCACCTATACCTTTGGTCCCTTGATAATATGTATTTCCTTCGGCAAAATCAGAAACAAATCGAAAATTAGTACTTAGGTTTGCTACTTCATCATCGGTCATTAATGAAATTGAAATCATAAAGAAAAATGGGAATAATATTAGAACACCAAAAAAACATAACACTAATAACTTTAAAACCGATGAAAGAATAGCTGATGCAGGATTGCTGTCGATTACTTGGGTGGTAACTCTTTCTTGGTTGCGACGGATTTTTCTATGTATTAGAAGTTGTTGAATTTTTAACTTTAACTCAAACATTTCTTTCTCCTAAATTATTTAATGATAATTGCACCATAAAAAATCCTCCACGAATAATAGATGAAAAACTTACACCAATGATAAATAACAAGATAGCTGCAGCACCTGCATTATGAAATTGTGCACTTTTAGTCATTAAATATACATATAACATTAAGGTTCCACCACCGTATGAAAAGGCATCGGTTGGGTTATTATTGAATAAAGCAAGCGGAAAGACTTTTAAACCTCCGATGATACCTAAGGTGATTATAAAGTTAATAGTCCCTTTAATTGATGGTAAAGTAATGCTAAAGAATTGTTTGATCCCACCACATCCATCGATAGAAGCTGATTTATAAAGATTTTTATCTACTCCAAGCATAGCAGTTGTGAAAATAAGGATGTTAAATGCTAATCCACCTCAAATCCCGTTAATAAACATTGCAATCAATGCATTGAATGTATATGGATCGGATGTGTTTAATCATGCACGAGTGGAACCGGTAATTTTATTTAATATCCCTGCTGGAGCAAAGAATTGGATAAATACCAATGATACTGCAACAGCATTAGTGATATATGGCATAAAGAATACAGTTTGTCATATTCCACGTGCATATTTACGATGTAGTTTTGCAATGATTGAAGAAATAATTAGTGAAAAGGACATCACAAATGGTAGCACGACTAAACCATATATAAATGAGTTTCTTACCCCAGTAGCAAAACGCGCATCTTTAAACACATATTCATAATTCTTTCATGTTCCTTCACCGCTTTCGGTTGTAAAAGATTGATAAATATTAATTCCCATCGGAACTAATGTAAACATTAAAATGAGTAAAAATCCAGGGAGTAGTAAAAGTAATGGGATATATAAAGGGGTACGACGTTCTAAAATTGAATGTGATAAAACAACTTTCTTTTGTGATTGTTTTTTTAGTGACCAATTAAGTAAAAACCCCATATGAATCGAGATAAAAGAGTGCAACTTACGAATTAGATATTTCATATTCTAATCTTTCTTCGGAAACTGCATCAAAGATATGCAATTTTGAAATAGGTAAATCAAAATAAATATTATCCCCGATTCGATATTCTAAATCATTATCTAATAAAAAGTTAATTCTTCCGATGTTATTAACTTCAACTATTAATTTACTTTCTTTTCCGAAGTTCTCTTGCACGATAACTTTACCTTTAAACATCGCTTCTTCGTTGTTTTTAATAATAAAGTCTTCTGAACGAACCCCGATGTTTAAGCTCGGATTTGATGCATTTTTTATAAGTACATTTTCAAGTAACTTACCAGCAACATATACTTTATCATCCTTATATTCTGAAGGGAATAATCCCATTTCCGGCATCCCTAAAAAACGAGCAACAAATTGGTTTTTAGGTTTATTATATAACTGCATTGGTGTTCCAAATTGTTGCACTCTTGCAGTTGACATACAAACGATAATATCCGAAATTGACATTGCTTCTTCTTGATCATGGGTAACAAATACAGTAGTAATTCCGAGCGATTGTTGAATTTCCCGAATTCACTGACGGGTTGAAATCCGCAGTTTTGCATCAAGGTTAGAAAGAGGTTCATCCATTAATAATATTTCAGGTTTTTTAACAATTGCACGGGCAATTGAAACCCGTTGTTGTTGACCACCAGATAAACGAGTCGGCTTTTTTTGTAAAATAGGAACTATTTCAACACGTTTTGCTACTTCCATAACTTCATTATGAATTGCTTTACGTAGTGGGATTACATATTTTGTTCATTCTTTTACTTTTTGACGATCGCTTTCGTTTAGAATGTGGGGAATAATTTTCTTATGTTCTTGTTTTATTTTATTGTCTAAATCATATCTTTTACTTAACTCTTTAACTTGGTTAATGAAGTGTTTTTGAGCAACATATGGTAATCTCTCACTATCATCTTTAAGTTGTTTAAAACTAAGATCTTCGGATTTTGCTAACTTATATTCTCTTTTTGCAGCTAAATAAATTTCTTTGGTTCTTGCTTTTTCTTCGGCATATTTAGCATATATTTCTTTACGTTTTAAAATATATTTATAGCGAGTGATTAAATGCAACAATTTTTTTTCTACTGAAACAATTTTTAATCGCTCATTTAATTCTAGATGGTCAAGGTTTTCAGAAACTAAATTTGCAACTGCTTGCTGTAGTAATTCTAAATGAGCAGGGATGTCGTCGGGTTTTAGTGGTATAAAATGTAGCAGTTTAAGATCCATATTAGATAAAATTTCTGCTTTTTTAAGGTCTTCTAATAAGTTGTTACTTTTTTGAGATAGGTATTTGTCTTTAATTTCTTGTTTTTTGGTTTTAGTATCAAGATCAACATGTTTATTAGTTTTCAAGACATTCTTAGTTAAAAGTGAAATTTCAGATGTCTCATGTGAAACAGCAAGTTTATAATCAGTATGAGCTTTTTCAAGATTTTCAATCATACGAGCATATGCTTCGTTGAATTTGTGCTGTAAATTATAAGATAAAAGTAATCAGTCATCAAAAGCTTGTCTTAATGAATTTGTTTCATTTTTACTTGCACCAAGCGCATTTAGATATAAAATTCTAATTTCATTTTGTGCTTGTTGCTTTTTTAACATTGTACGAAACTGTCAATCATAATCATTTTTTAATGGAAAAGCAATGTTAGCATAAACACTTAAATGTGGATATAAAGCATAGTTTTGAAAGACAAATCCGATTTTGCGACGTTGTGGAGTAAAATCGGTAACATCTTTTCCTTTAAATAAAATTTTTCCTGATGTTACTGTTAATAAACCAGCAATAGCGTTTAATGTAGTAGTTTTCCCAGAACCAGATGGACCTAATAAAGTCACTAATTTACCATCTGGGATTTTAAAACTAACATTATCAACAGCTAAGGTTTCACCAAAGTCGATATTTAAGTTTTTCAATTCAATTGCAGGAACTGAATCGAGGTTTTTTTCTTGAAATTCATCTCGGTATTTCTGAATTTTGATTAAATCTGAATCGGTGATATTAATAGACTGAGTTTTAAATTTGTGAATTAACTTCTTCAGTAATAACATAAATTCCTTTCGTTATTTTTGATTAGTATATGTTTTAACTTTATTAGATGCATCACCAGGTTCACTTGAATAAAATGGAGCATATGAATTAGGTCGTTTGCTTAAATATACATATAATGAAACTTGATCAGGGGTGTCAAAATATTTAAAGAATCCATTTTGTTCTGTTACAGCTTGGTCAGCTGCTTGTGCCATCTTAGGATAAATGTTATATATAAAGTCATCCGTTTTTGCTTGTTTAAAATCAACATTTCAAGCCGCTTCTGAAAGTGGAAGGGTTAAACCGGCACGAATGATTTCAACACCATAACTATATTTATATTTACTGTAATCATTTGTAGATTGATTTGAATCATCGCTACCAAAGATAATATCTGCTACATTTCTGCCATATGTATCTTTTCCGCTTGGAAAAGCAACTAAAACATCATCTTTATATTTATTGAAAATTTTCTCAGCAAATTCAGTTGACTTATAAGCAAAATGTGATTCAAAAGGACTTGCAGTTTTATAATTTCTTCCACCACCTATTCCTTTTTCAGGAGTATCAATTCCACGTAATCTTATTTTATATTGCTCGCCTATTTTAAATTCAGCATTACCTATTGTTTTAGTTTCTAGTGGCTCAATGGTAAATGTATCACCATCTGAATCGGAAACAAGTTTAGCACGTAATATTTTATTTTTAAAGCGTTCTTGATTAAAATTTATTCCTAATGGGACAAAGTTTTTTTCATCTGTATCAACTTTCATATCCTTAATAGGGACATCAAAACTAAATGGTTTTTCAATATTAACTACAGATACTCAATCAACAGGATGATTTTGATAAAACATTTGATATCCTAAGGTTATTTTGTCTTTTATGCTTTTAGAATCTCATTGCGATAGAGGATTATTTTGTCCAGGTTCTTTCAGTTTGTCATCTAAATTAAGTGATACACTAGCATATAAAAACTTAAATACAACATATTTATCAAAAAACTTCATACGAACTAGTTTTGGATAACTACTCTTAGCATCATCGATTCTTAATACAGCTTTTTGTGGTTGTAAAAAAGTCAAATGGATTTGTTGTTTAAATTGATTTTGTATTGATGATGCAATTTTTTCTTTTATCTTATCAATATCATTATAAAATGAAGTTCTTTTTAATGTATTGTTTAGAACTTCTGGTGTGGTTGTGATGTTATAATGATAGTCTTTTTTATCTTCTGTAAAAATAAGTGGATATTTTGAAACAGAAGCATCAACTTTATATTCAAGTATAGGGAGTTTTTCGTCATTAGCTGGATCATATTTAGAACAAGCTACTGCAGCAACTAAACTACTTGCTGATAAAGTTGGTAAAGCAATCACTTTTATTAATTTAGTAAACTTAGACATATTTTCCTTTCATTAAAATATAATTTGCCTAAGCAAATTATATTTATAATATTAACTTACTCCGATTGTGATAGCATCAATAAATTTGGTGAAATTGAATTTTTCTTGATTTGGATTATTGAAATTGTATTGATCAATGGTTTGTTTTCATGCATTTTTGATTTGTTCTCTAAATGTATCAGAGAATGTTCCGGCAGGTTCTTCAAATGTATGGATTTCATCTGGTTTATTAATTGCTTCTTTTGCTTCCGCTAACACAACTTGAAGATATTTATTTGTACCACTCTTAGTTTTAGCAAATTTATCAGGATCTAAATTAACTAAGTCATTTGTTCCTGAAATATAAGACATTCCTTGTTCTAAGGTTCTTAAAGGTGTGTTTGTAATAGTATTTTTATCAACTTTAAAGTCAAAGGTTTTTGTAGTAGTAATCAATCATTTTACAAAAGCACGAGTTGCATCTTCATCAATATCATTTGATTTAACACCCATCAATGAAGGTCCTTGAAGGTATAAAACATTTTTATCGGTTGACTTTGCAGATCATTTTTTAGGTGTTGGTAGAGCAAATAATTCATCTTCGGAAAGAACATCAGTAGCATTTAATTTACGTTTGTGCAATCCAACTTCATTTAAAGCATTAGTAAATTTATTGTCTGTATCATCAATATTTTTTTCATAATCTTCATATTCTTTTGTATCCATTTTTAGAACATCTTTTAATATTACGAACGCAAATGAATCACCTGATGAATTCTTCATATCAATAATTTCAACTTTAGAATCTGTTTTATCTTTTAACATATCTTTAGCTTTTTGGATAAAATTAGTATTTTTTGGATTATCTTTTAATGAAACAATATAACCTAAGTTTTTACCACTTGTTTTAAGATTTTCAATTTTAGTTTTATTTGCATCATCAGCAGGAAGTAAATCATATTTTCCGATTGAAATATCATTACCTTTATCATCTTTTGGTATAGAAGATCATACAAAATTTTTAAAACCACCATAAACAGCTAGAATATTTGATTTGTATTTATTATATAATTCTTCAATTGCAGATGTACTTCCATCTCTATTTTTCTTGAATGTAGGATTTTGGATAAAAGTAAAGGTGTTAGATTTTGATGGTTCAAATGAGAAGTTACCACTTTTATCATCAATTTCAGTTGCACCATCATTTTTAATATCTTTATAATTTTTTGAATATCCTGCAGTTGAACCGATTGAAAAGGCAATTTTATGTTTAATTTGATCAGTTGATGAATATTGTCCGCCCGGAAAACCATAAATTGCTTTGGTTTTAAATCCCTCAGTAAATTTATCTCAAATTTGTTGTGATACAGTATATGCATCACTACCTTTGCTTTTTAAAGCGTTATATTGAATTACGGTTTTATCATTTTGACGAATCGCTGTTGAAATCATTTTTGAGTAATCAGCACCTAAGCTAGAAAATAATGCTGAATCATAAACTCCAACCATATCATCGATTCCGAAAACATGTAATGATGTATCATTTGTCTTTGCTGAGTTTGTAAATAAACTTTGCATAGTTTTTGAGAAATTAATAATTCCTGTGTATGTTCCGAATAAATAATCCTTAGTTATAGTTTTATTTGGATCTAAATATCCTGCATTTTTCAGGATATCTTGTACATTGGCAACAGGAGCTCCTCAAATTGCTGTAACGCTATTGCGATCAGCATATGATTTATCAATAATGTCATTGAATTCATCACTAATTTTTACACCCTTAGCTTTCATTTCATCTAAAAAGTATCCTAAAACAGGTGCATTAATTGATAAAACATTTGAACTTTTGAATAATGGAAGAATGTATGTTCCTGGTTTGGTAATATTTTCAGTTGTATAGTTTGCATTAACGAAACTTTTAGCAAAATCATCTAAATCAGTATTTAAAGATTTATCTTGTGAATTGAAATTTAATAATAAATTTTCTCCATTGCTGTTTAAAACTGAAGCAATTACAGGATAACCGATTAATAAATTATAATAATCTTGTTGTTCTTCTTTTTTTAATCCGTGTATAGCTGCAATTTGTTTTCCAACATTTTGCACCCCGTCTGGATAACTGTTTCCATAGTTATCTACCTTAACTATTTCAGCAGCAGCAGAGATTCCTAATTCATTTAGTTTTGCTTCTTTTTGTTCGTCGGTTGCGTTTTTATTATCATTTACGAATTTTTGATATTTGCTAACTAAATCATTATATACATCAACAATAGCTCTAATTGTATTACCTTGAACACCACTTTGAGAAAAGGTAATTCCTAATTTAATATATCTATTCCCGTTGGAATCTTTCTTTTCTTTTTGACCATGACTTCTATTGTTTTTATCATTTTGAGCATTTTGAATCCGATCTTCTTGTGTCGCAGTTTCTAAGTCGCTTTTGATAACTAATGAACCTGGGTTACCTGGATTTCCTGGTGTAGTCGCACTACCTCCACCAGTATTATTTCCTTCACCACTTGAAGATTTACCACCTCCACATGCAGCAGCAAGTGCTACTGTGGTGCTACCCACTAAACCTGATAAGGTTAGTAAATATTTTTTTAACTTCTTTGACATATTATGTATATCTCCTAAATTATTTATTTATGTTATATAGAGCAGAAATTTTATTTCTGTATAAATTATATATTATTTTCTATAGTAAGTTTTAATATGCTTATTTTATAAGGTTATTTAATAATCTTTTGCTAAGAAGTGAAAATTCATTTCATATTTTTTTCATAAGTAACAAAAAGAACCAATATGGTTCTAACGATTTATTGACAATTGATAAATAACATTAACAGCCTTGGACATCTTTGATAAAGTTTGTAGTTCTTTAGCAAACTCAGGATTTTTAATGAATTTATCAAATTCGTTAAAATTGCTTCAACGTTCAATTACTAAAATTTTATCATCTGCTTGTATTCCGTATTCAAAAGATAAATTAGTTTCTTGCATACGTGTTTTTTGTGTAAAAACATATAAATAATCAATAAAACCCTTCATTTTTTCAGGATTAATTATATATTGTGTAGCTTTTGTGTAAATCATTTAGTTTCCTTTTTTGATGCGATTAAATAAAATAAAATGTGATTTAGGGATGATGTTATCAAATTTATGAAAATTAATTATTTGTTGAAAATCAAAACCAGATATGCATAAAGCTTCTGCAACTTCTGCAACTTTTTTAGGTAGTAAAATAGATAAATATGTTGAAACAGCATAAATTCCATTTAATAATACTAATAAAATATCTTCCAATCTGATTAAATCATTTGTCAGTGTTCAAGGTTTAGTTACATCAATATATTTGTTTAAATTATCTGATAAATTTGTTGCAATTGCAAATGCTTTATGGATTTGATAGCGATCAAATTCATAACAAAAACTTTCTTTTGATTCTTTAATTTGTTCAAGCATTTGTAAGTCTTCGTTTAAATATTCATTTGTTTTTAAAGGTCTGTTAAAACTATTTGAAATCATCTTTAAGGTGCGTGATACTAAATTACCATAATTATTTATTAATTGTGAATTAATAACATCAATAAAACGATCTTCATCAAAGATTAAATCTTCACCTAAGGCAAATTGTGAAATAAAGAAATATTTAATCATTTCAGGATGGTATTTAGAGACTAAATCAAAGGGATCTATTACATTGCCTTTTGATTTAGACATCTTTCCTTGTGATGTAACAATTCAACCGTGTGCCTGGATGCGATTTGGTTGTTTGATGTTTAATGCTTTCAAAAAGATAGGTCAATAAATCATATGAAAACGCGAAATTTCTTTACCTAAAATATGTACAACTTCAGAGTTTTCGTTGTTTCAATATTTATTAAAATCACCTGGTTTATCAATATCATTTATATCAAAATCTAATGCACTAATGTAATTACATAAAGCATCTAATCATACATATAAAGTATGATTAGTATCTTCGTTGATTTTAATCCCTCAGTTAATATTAGTTCTTGTTACTGATAAATCTTCTAAACCTTTGTTAATAAAGTTAACTAACATCTCATGTTCTGTTTTTTTAGGGAATAAAAGGTCTGGATTATTATTAATATATTCTTTGAGTCAATTTTCAAATAGTTTCATTTTAAAAAAGTAACTATCTTCACTTACTTTTGTAAGTACATGTCCTGAAGCTGGATGATAAAGTTTTCCATCTTTTTTAATTGCTTGTGCTTCGGTTAAAAACTCTTCATCTGAAATTGAATATCATCCTTGATATTTACCTTTATAAATATATCCTTGCTTTAAAAAATAACTAAAAATATCTTTAACTATTTGTTTATGTTTTGTAGATGTGGTTCTTGAAAAATAATCATAATTAATATCAAAAACTTCTCACATATTTTTAAATTTACTTACAACTTGATCCACAAATTGCTGGGGTGCTAAATTATGTTGCTGTGCAATTTGTTGTATTTTTTGTCCGTGTTCATCAGAACCAGTGAGCATTTTGACATCATAACCTTGACTTTTTTTATAATTTGTAATCGCTCAAGCAAGTGTGGTAGTAAATAAATGTCCAATGTGTAAGTTTCCGCTTGCATAATAAATAGGAGTAGTAATATAAAAAGTTTTTTTCATCTTATTCCTTATTTAATTTTATAGGTTTATACAGTTGTTTTATTTGTGGTAGATAATCATGATTATTTAAATCTTTTGCATCGTGAAGATATAAATTAGGTAAAAAGTGTGAACCTCAGCCGGCTTGATATCGCGCTTCAATTAAAACAAATTTTGCTTTATCTTGCAACCTCGGATGCACAAATTGAATGCGTTTAGGTTCGAAATTGTATTTACGCAATAATTCAAATGCATCGATGCAACGTTCTACTGGTAAAACTAGTGATAAAAATCCTTTTTGTTCTATTATTTTTGAGCAACCTAAGATTAATTCATCTAAATTAAGTGTAATTTCGTGGGTTGCAATCAATTTTGCTTTTGATATATCTTGCCTAATTTTGGATGCATCAAAACGATAAAAAGGTGGGTTGCAAAAAATTATTTGATATTTTTTTTGATTTTGTTGATTAAATTGCTTTCAGTATAAATTAAAATCAGCATTAATCACATTTATTTGTTTATCAAGTTTGTTCAAAGTTACATTAAATTTTGCTAGCTGTATTGCTTGTTGCTGTATTTCAATTGCATCAATATATAGTTTTTCACTGCGTGCTGCGATAAAAATTGATAAGGCAGCATTATTAGTTCCAATTTCTAGAGCATTTGTAAAATGATTTGATAAAAACACAAAATTACCCAGTAAAATTGTATCAACTGAGTAATTAAACATCGTTTTGTCTTGATAAACATATAAATCACTATCAAAACCTAAAGAGTTTTTGATTCAGTTTTGTTTTGGTAATTTATTTTCTAATTCGTTCATGATGGAATTTTTTCTTAACATATTCAGTATATAAATCAGCAAGGCAGCAATCTATTTTACCTTCAACTAAATCGACATCTAAAACAACAATATCGACATAATCACCAATAGCAAAGGTGCGTTTTTTTGAAATTAATTTAGTAAGGTTTTCGTTAGGTTCATAAATATCATCGATTAATGTAGTTTTGTGAACTAAACCAGATGCCATAAAGTCAAATTCCACAAAGAAACCAAAATTAAGAACACTAACAATTTGGACTTTAAAAGTTTGTCCAACTTTGTTTTTTAAAAATTCTGCAAATTTTAAATCATTAACACTGCGTTCGATTTGAACTGCCTTTTGTTCAGAACGAGTATTTAGATCGCCGAATATACTGATTTGATGTTTATATTCAGCAAGATTCTTTTTATTTTTATTGATAATAAAGTCACGAATGATGCGATGGATTACTAAATCTGGGTAACGACGAATTGGACTGGTGAAATGACAATAGAACTTTGATGCTAGTCCGAAATGTCCGATGTTGTCTGGTGAATAAACTGCCTTTTGCATTGTACGTAAAAATAGTAATTTAATAAAATCATCATTGCGCATTTGCTTTACATGATTTACAAAATCAGCAAATTTATTTGGTTTAATACTAGTATTTGAATTGATTGCTTCACTGCTTATATTAATTGCGTTCAATGAGTTTGATAATAATGTTAATTTTTCAGCATCGGGAGCCTCATGAACACGGTATAAAACAGGTAATTTATGATCAAATAAGAATTTAGCAACTGTTTCGTTGGCTCTAACCATAAAGTCTTCAATTAGCACCTCAGAAAAACCACGATCATTGATTAAAACTTCTTTAACAGTTCCATCATCGTTAAGTTTAATTTTCGGTTCGGGAAGTTCAAAGTCAACATAACCTTGTTTAATTTTATATTCATGTAAAATTAAACTCAGTTCCTTTGCATCATTTAACATCTGTTTTAGTTGTGATACTTGCTTTGGATCGCATTCTTCATTAATTAAACCACTTTGGTAATACTTATCAACTTGTTTATAGGTTAAGCGAAACTTGCTTTCTATGATTCCTTGAATAATTTTTGTTGAAACGTTATTCCCATCCTTATCAATTTCCATTTCACAACCCATAACAAAACGTCGAACATTTGGATTAAGAGAACAAATTCCGTTTGATAATTCAATAGGAAGCATCGGTATAACACGATCCGGTAGATAAATACTAGTCCCACGTTTTAGTGCTTCATGATCAATTGCGCTACCAGATTTAACATAATAGGAAACATCTGCAATATATACACCTAAAAAGTAATTTCCATTATCTAATTTTTTAACATAAATTGAATCATCGAAGTCTTTGGTATCATCACCATCGATGGTAACAATCATTTTATCAGTTAAATCAACACGATTTTTTAAATCTTCATTGTCTATTATTTGTGGGATGTTTGCAACTTCTGAAGTCATTGCATCTGGGAAATTTGAAGGGGCTTTAATATGCTCGAGGTATGATTTAACATACACCATCGGGTCAGCTTCATTGCTAATTACTTTAATAATTTTAATTGAAACGGTTTTTCCATCATATTTAATAATTTTTGCAACTACTAAATCATTAAATTTTGTTTCAACATTTGATTCGATAATATTTCAAGTTACATTTTTCATCCGAGTTTCAACAGGGATAAAATAAGTTGAATAATTTTTATGTTTTATAAAACCAATGACTTCTTTGTTACCACGTTCTAAAACTTTTACAACTACACCAGAGTTCAATTGGTTTTTATCTTCATACGGGTTTGAATAAACATACACAAAAACCTTGTCGTTATTCATTGCTCCATTGAAATTAAAGTTTTTAATAAAAACACGATCCTTAGTTTTATTTATTTCATCAATGTTATAGTCAACAAAACCAAATTGACCTTTAGCATTGACATTTAAAATACCTTCAATTTTATCAACTAAAACTGGTGCATAATATTCATCGTTAACATTTTTAAATAACTTATATTCTCGTTGTAATAAAGATAATAAACTTGTTAGTTCACGATTGTTTTTAGGCAGAATCCGAAAACGTCTTGCTATATCTAAAAAACTTCTTGATTTAACAGACTGGATGTATTTTAAAACTTCTTCTTTATTCATAATTTAACGAACAAAAACCCTTAATAAAATTGCAATTACAAATAATAAAATTCCTAATACAATCATAGTATATTTTAAGGTTTTTTTAACTCCCCTTTCTTTTGAAATTTTAAATAAATCAAGGTCTCCAGAACCAACTAATGCACCTGAAAAACCATTTGAATCAGGTGACATTAAAAAGGAGACAATTAAGATTACAAAAGATATAATAATTAAAATTACTGTTAATGCTATCATAATTTCCTTACTTATAAGTTTTATTATTATATATTATTCTATTTTTTTCTTAATATTTTGATTATAAATATCATAATTTATTAATTTTGTTTTACAACTCATCATATGCTATGTATTTTCATTTTTATAAAGATATAATATAATTAAAATTATGCAAAAAAAATGAAAATATAAATTTTTATCATTGTTATCAACCATTGCTACTACCACAACATTAATAGCAGCAGCTTGTTCACCTAAGCAACAAGTCAGCAGCTCTGAAAATGTTGTAGATAAAGAAGCAGAGAACAAAGAAAACGAGATAAAAATCCAAAATCAACGAATAGAAACTTTGCAAAAAGTACATAACTATGCTTTTAATTTAGTCATCCCACAGATTATTACACAGGTAACAAAAAGTGCTAATGATTTATTAAATAACAAAGATAAACAGAAGCAATTCACAGAGAATCCTGAATTAAAAAACCAAATTACACAATTAACTAAATACGATGACTTGCTTAATGGTTTTAATGATATTAATAAGAAACTTTTAGAAGCAAACTTTTATCAACATAAGCCATACTATAATTTCACAGCGAAAATTACTAATATAGGTCGTATAATTTTTCAAAATCGTATATATATAATTTCACAAATACTTCAAACCAACCATGAAGATGCAGAGAAAATAACTGATTATGTAAAAAAATATAGCGAAATATATGCACTTTTGAATTTTACAGCTCGTTTATATTGATCGGAAAGTGTTTTAAATGTTTTGTCTAACGTTAAACAAATCGATCAAAATAAAATAACTGATATCCAAAAAGAATCTATCAATTTTCACAGTCAAATTGATGATATTTTAAAACAAATCCAGGAAACTAACTATTTAGAAAATAAAGAAATAATTACAAAAGTCGAAGATTTAACAAAAAAACTAAATGATACATTTTTAAAACTTAATGAGTTTTGAAAAACTTATTTACAATTAGAACATAAAAAGCAAATATGAAGTTTTGCTATCGGTAAATATAAAGATACTAAATTGGAGATAGAAAATCAAATCATAGATAATTATGAACCTTTATCTAGTTATATTGATAAATTAAGCAAGAATAAAGACAAGGATGAAAAAGAGAAGAATGCAAACGAAACAAGAATTCAGCAGCTTAAAAACCTTCAAGAAAAACTTTTAAAAGAAGGTAATACACCAGAAACAGATGTCAGAAATGATGTTGATTATCAATTCTTTTTACCTGTAAATGCTACTTTTAAGTATCGCGATAATCAATATCCAGCTAATTTATTTTTAACTGTATATTCAAAGGATAATACTGGTAAATTTAGGTTAAATGACTTTGATTTGGATGATAATACTACAAATTTATCTACACTTATTCCTGATGATGTAAAACATTTTGCTAAACTTACCCTATCCCATAATGATTTTGTTAACTTATATGCTTCATACTTTAATGTAAGAGAAATGTTTCTTAATCCAGAAGATGAGCAAGCATTACAACCATATAAACTAGCTTTAATCAATTTATTTACAGTAAATTCAGTAAATTATGATAAAGCAGACAATGTATTAAAACTAGGTTTATTAAATGAATTTGATAACGGTAATTATAATTATAATGCTGACAGTTTTGAAGGCAGCATCCCAGGATTATTCTCAAATTTTGCATTATTTTTCAATAAAGATAGTTTTATAGAAGATTCTAATGTTGATTTATTCTTCCAAATTTCAGATGATTTATATAATTATCTAGATGCTTTAAATAAAAAGCAGAATGCAAATAAGCAACCAAATGAATCGGAATTAAAAGAAAATATATTCAAAATTGAAATTCAATATCAATAAAAGTCCCTAAATTAGGGACTTTTATGATTGATTTAGTTTATTAAATTTCTTAGCAAGTTCAACTGCTTTATCTTTAGCTGGATTATCCATTGATAAAGCTTGTAAAATAGGGATTCCAGTAACTATACCGTTAATTAATCCAATTGCTAAACCTGATTTACCTTCAAGTAATAATTCCACTGCTTTAATTCCCATCACAGATGATAAAACACGTTCAGCAGCAGTCGGTTTACCCCCGCGTTGGATGTGATTCAGTGGATTAATGCGAGTTTCCCATTTGGTTGCTTGCTGAATTAATGAACGCAGTAAATTTAAATCATATTTTTTCTCTGAAATTACAATCATAATGCTGCGACGTCATGATTGTTTTGATAACTCTAGTGCTTTTTCAACAATTTCTTCGTTAGAAAGATTTAATTCAGCGGTTGCAATGATTTCAGCACCAGTAGCTAAACCAGAATATAAAGTTAAATCACCACAACCATTTCCCATTACTTCAACTAACATAATGCGTTTATGACTTTGTGCTGTATCACGAATGCGATCAATAGCTTCTACCACGGTGTTTAATGCGGTATCATAACCGATGGTTACATCGCTTGAAGCGATATCATTATCAATTGTACCTGGTAAACCTATAGTTTTTACACCTAATTCGTGTAATAACTGAGCACCTTTATAACTTCCATCTCCACCGATAACAACTAATGCTTCGATACCAAGTTCTTTTAGGTTTTTTACAGCAACTAAACGAGTTTTTTCATCTTTAAACTCTGGATAACGGGCTGAAAAAATGCATGTTCCACCTTGATTGATATAGTTGTCTAAATTAACTTTTTCTGATGGAATTATTTCATTATTGCATAAACCTTTATATCCTTCAAATACTAAATAACTTTGGATTCCGTTTGCTTTTGCAGTTTTTACAATTGCTCTTAATGCATTATTCATTCCAGGTGCGTCACCACCAGAAGTTAATATAGCAATTTTCTTCATTATTCTCCTATCTTACAATATCAAGTAAGTTTTTTAATAAACAAACTACAGTAACAGGTCCTACTCCACCCGGAACAGGGGTAATGGCTGAAACTTTATCCTTTACAGATTCAAAGTCTACATCACCTGCTAAAGTATCGCTAAGTTGACTATCTAAATTAGTTCCTACATCGATTACGATCGCACCTTCTTTAACATTCATTGCTTTAACATACTTAGCAACACCGATAGCAACAATTATAATATCACCACTTTCCACACCCTTTAAACCAGTGCGTTCGTTATAGGTGGCTACATCTGCACCCATACGCTTGATAATATGAGCAATAGGTTTACCAACCACTTTACTACGTCCTACAACACACACTTTTTTACCTTTAACATCAATATTATGATACTCCATTAATTCTAAGACAGCCCTTGCGGTAGCTGGAACAAAATGCTTAGTAGGAATATCGTTATAAAGTGTAAATTCATTTTTTGCACTAAGTCCATCAACATCTTTTTCGTGTGGGACCGCATCTAATATCACTTGCTGGGGTATATGTGCAGGCAAAGGTAGTTGGATGATAACTCCGGTAGATTTTTCATTTATAATATCAAGTTTCTTAAGCAGTAGCTTTTGTGTAATGGTTTCAGGGAATTTATATAATGTTCCTTTTAAACCAATTTCTTCACATTTTTTTAATTTAGCTGCTACATATTTATTTGATGCTGGATTATCTCCAACCTGCACAATTGATAAATTCGGTTTATCTTCATCATCAAGTTGTGCAACTTCTGCTTTTAATTTTAAAAGTTCTGCCTGGGCTAATTCTTTTCCACTTAGTATTTTCATTTAAGCTCCTTTTGGTATTTTTCTAGGTCTTGTGAATATTTTTGTAACTTAATTCGTTCTGCTTCAACTTTTTCAGCAGGTGCAGAAGTAACAAATTTTTGGTTTGAAAGCATATTTTTAGCTCGCTGTATTTCAAATTCAGTATCCTTAATTTTCTTCAACAGGTCTGCTTTATTTTTTTCTTTTAAAGCTGCATCTACTTTAATATAAAGGTTTTTACCTTGAATAGAAATAAGAAAATCATTATTTTCTGAAACTAGTGCATTAGCTAATTTATTAATCATTTCAATAGCATTTTTAGGTAAATTGCTTTGATAATCGTAATATATAACATCTTTTTTAGAGATTTTATTATCATCACGGAAGCGACGAATAGCGGTAGTTATTTCGATGACTTCATCAATATATTCAATGCCTTTTTTGATTTTCAAAATAGGCCATTTTGCTTCTAAAAGCTCTGTATTATAGATATTTTTGTATAAATAATCGGTTAAAAAAGGTAAGAATGGGTGTAGAATAATTAATGTTTTTTGTAACACTTGCAATGCAATCTTTTTATTAGAATTAGTTTTTAAAAATTCAACATATCAACCACTTAAATCATTAAAAATATATTTGTATATTTCACTGCCGAGTACAGCAAAATCATATTTATTAACAAACTTGCTTATTTTTCTTGACAAGAATGCGAGTTTGTTAAAAATTCATTTATCAGCTGGACTTAATGATTTATCCTTTGAATCAGGAAGTTCTTTAATGTAGTTTGCTATATTTCATAATTTATTATTTACTCTTCATGCGGCTTCAACTTTTTCGCTTGAAAAACGAATGTCCATTCCGGGTGCTGTATTAGTTAGCAAAAATCAACGAAGAGCATCGGATCCATATTGATCAATTAATTGCATTGGATCTACTCCGTTATTAAATGATTTTGACATTTTTCGTCCATCTTCAGCACGAATTAATCCGTGAAATAGCAATTGTTTAAACGGTATTTGTTTCATGAATTCCAAACTCATAAAATACATTCTAGCAACCCAAAAGAAGATAATATCATAACCTGTAACTAATAAAGATGTAGGGTAAAATCTTTTTAATAATAGATTATTCAAATCAGGTCAGTTTAAGAAAGTAAATGGTGCTATCCCTGATGAAAATCAAGTATCAAGAACATCAGGATCTTGAATCCAATTTGGACCAGGACTGTCTATTTGGACTTTAATTTGATCTTGATAATATCAAACCGGTAATCGATGTCCTCACCAAAGCTGACGTGAAATGGTTCAATCATGCACATTTTCCATCCATTGCTTCATTGTGTCTTTAAGCCTATTCGGATAGAATTTAACTCCATTTTTGGATTTTAAATCATTTAATATATGATTTTTTAACTTATCCATTTTCACAAATCATTGTGGAAGCACCAATGTCTCAACAACTGATTTAGAACGATCAGAAACAGCAACATTTGAAATTACATCTTCTGCTTTTTCAAGCATATTTTGCTCTTTTAAGTAGTTAGCAATTGCTAAACGTGCTTGAAAACGTTCCATTTTATCAAAAGCACAACCAGGAGCATTAATAAAACCGTTTTTATCAATAGTTTCATTAATTTGTAAGTTTAACCTTGTTATTATTTCAATGTCTGCTTCAGAATGTGCAGATAATTTCATTAAACCACTTCCAAATTTTGGGTCAACATATGAATCAGCTATAATTGGAAGTATTTTCTTAGTAATCGGGTGCACAACAAACATCCCCTGATATTTTTGATAACGAATATCAGTTGGATTATAAACAACAGCAACATCGCTTAGCAGTGTTTCAGTACGCACAGTAGCAATAATCAATGATTCATTTGAATTATAAATTGGGTATTTAATATAATACATTTTTTGTTGGGTAGGTACATTATTAACTTCAATATTTGAAAGGGCAGTTTGTAATTTTATATCCCAACTGATTGCTCGCATTCCTTTGTATAATAAACCTTTGTTATACATATCAACAAATACTTTTTGCACTGCAGCACTAACTTTTTCATCTAAGGTAAAGCGTGCATTTTGATAATCGAGAGCTAATCCCATCTTGTATCATTGTTGTTTAAATATTTCAGCATACTTATGCTTTCATTCTCAAACTCGCTTGATAAATTCATTGCGACCTAAATCGTGTCGAGTTTTACCTTCACTTTTAAAAATAACATCTTCAACCTTAGATTGAGTGGCAATTCCGGCATGATCCATACCGGGAATTCACATCACATCATAACCTTTAAGTTTTTTATAACGAATAATTGTGTCAGGAATATATGAATCAAGAGCATGCCCTAAATGTAGCATCCCGGTTACATTCGGAGGCGGAAGCAAGATTGAAAAAGGTTTTTTCTTAACATCGTGGGTAATAAAATATTTTTTATCACGTCATTTTGCTTCTATACCTTTTTCAACTAATTTATGATCATAATTTTTGTTCATAAATCCTCCTTTTAAAGAAGTTATAATAAATCTTTATATATTATAAACTATTTCATAAATTTTCTAGGGAAATGCTAAAAATAATATAAACTTATGCAACTTTGTGGAACAATAAACTAAAAGTATGTTTATTTAGTGTAAAAATATTAAAAAAAACTACATAAGATGCAGTTCTTAATTTGTATTAGGATGTTCAATTTCACAATTATGTGTGTGATCGCTATTTTGTTTTAGTAGTTGTGTATATTCTTTTGAAGAAAGATTTTGTGATTGATTTTGTGGGTTTACAATTGCTTTTTTAAAGTCAATAAATCATTTGAATAATAAATATACTCCTCAAACAATAAATCCAATTACCATAAATACAATATAACTTAATATTGTTATTAATTGTGAACTATCATATGCTTCACCTACAATAGGTGGAATAAATGTAATTAATAATACTATAATAATTAAGATACTTGTAATAATGTATACTAACTTTTCTCATAATGGAAACTTAACTTCATTGCGCAATTTTTTCGAAAGAACTAATACTGCTATAATAGCAAGTAAATATTGCACAAAGAAGACTAAATTACCTGCATTTAAGATAGTTTCAAATTGATCTGGTACACCCAATAAACCTGGTAGAATTGTAAAGATAATCATTGAAGCTATAGTAATGGATGCTGCAAAAACGATTGCTTTACGGTGTTGTCCGTTTTTAGCTACTTGTGATAATTGACTTGGTAAAAATCCATCTTGTGCTAATGGAACAACTGCTTTTGCATAATATATCATTGAAAAGACGGTTGAAGTAACTTGTCTAAATAAAAGTCCGATAGTAAATATAATCAATCCTGCAATTCCCATAACCTTATTCATTATTGCAGCGGTATAATTCGAGATAGTTTTTGTTGAAACACTTGATGAATCAATAAAAATAAACATTAAATAAAATACTAAATAAATGAATAAGATGATACCAAAAACAGAAAGCAAGATTTTTCTAAAGTTTTTCGCTTCAACTTCTGTTGATAAACCTGATAATCCTTCTACTCCACCATACGCATATATGAAACTTAAGATTGAACTTATTATCATAAATGGTGTAACTTTTTCTGTGTTTTTAATAAATGAATTCCCTGGATTTTGAATTAATAAAGCTATAACAGAAGCAAAAATAATAGCAATAACAATCCATTTTACATAGGCTGTTCAAACAATAACTTTTTTAGAAATACCAAAATTTAATGCTGAAATAATTGTTAAAACAATAAAAAATAGTAATGCTAAAAGTTGTATTAACAATGAATATTTCTCATAGACTGATGAATTGTTGATAAATAATCTAATAATAGATATAAAGAACAAAGGTGTAGTTGCAGAAAACAAGGGAGCCTGCAAGAACTGGTTTCATCCATTAAAATATCATAGTCATCTTTTCTTTGGGAATGCTTTTTTAACAAAAACATATGATCCACCAACTTCTTTTGAATACATTTGGGTTCCACGTGCAAAAGCAAGCATAACACCACCTGCAATAAAGGAAGTAATAGCAAATACTAAAATACTGTAACTACCTGTTTTTAAAACACTAGCAATCGAGGCAAGAAGACCAAATCCGACGATATAATTAATACCATAGAAAAGAAAATTCTTTCCTTTAATTTTTTTCATTTAATCACTCCTAATATATTGATTTTTAAATATATATCAATAAATAATAGCAAAAAATTAATTTTTTCCTAAAAAAATGATAAAAATTTAACTTTTTAGTTATATAAATCCTGTTATAAAAGTATATATAGTATTTGATATTATAAAATATCAAAATATTTTACTTTTTTTGTTTCTAATTTGTTCTTTTGTTGTTCTCTTAATATATATAAAGTGGAGGTAAAATGACAAAAAACATAAAACTGATTATGATTTTAGGTTCAACTGCAGTTGTTGCAGGAGCAGCAGCATATCCAATTAAGCTTGCAATAACGAAACTGCAGAAAAATTCATCTAATTCACCTGTTCTTACAAATCAAAAAAGTTTTGAATACCAGAAGGTAATTGAAAATATAGACAATTTTAATAAGCAAAGACCTAGTTTTGATAATTTAAATGCAGAAAAAGATGCATTTGTAAAATTACAAAACCAAATTAATGAGAGAATAAATAAAATAAAAGGTTTTCAAAATAAAATCCAAGACGAACTAAAACGAACGCAAAATATAAATCTTTCTTTTAATCAAAATATCTTACCGATTAAAGAAGATTTAAAAATTTTTTTAAGCGATATTATAGACAAAAATAATGAAATACAAGCTGTTAAGTTGAATCAGGAACTTAATTCAGATCAAATAAAATCATTAAAAAGTTTTTTAGATGAAAATAACAATAGATTGAACTCTAAATGAGATATTTATCTAAAATTGATAAAAAAACATAATGAAAATTTGAAAAAACTATCAGCTGATACAGATGAAATTCCATGAGTAAAGCAAAGTTATGAACAAACCGCTTTATTAGAATCTAATATACAAACTTTATTAAATGAAATAAATAATAATGTTTGATTGGAAACCGATGATTTTTTAGGTTACTATAATCATATAAATAAGATTATTAATGATGTTATTGGATTAATTGATTCAAGCGATATATACATAAATTTTTGAATAAAGCATGATTTGAATATTAATATCAATTATGCTAATTCGATTAAGAATAATGAAAGTTCTTTAAAAAGTTTGCAACAAAATATGAATTTATTAAATCAGAATTTGCAAACTTATAAAGAAACAGTTAACAAATTTATTGAATCAACAAATTTGTTAAAAAAGACATTATCTGAATCTAAAAACTCACTGCAACAAAAGCAAGAAAGTTATTTAAACTATCTAAATAACTATAAGAAAGTGATTAATGATGCATATACAAAGCAACTTACTTTATATCAAAGCGCATTAAAAACAAGCCAAAACAATGATATAAAAAAAATAGCAAGCAATATGAATGATGCTATAAGCAAGCAAGAAAAAGAATTTGAAGACAAATATAACAAAGAAGAAAAAGCAGAAAATAAATTTAATAATATAAGTAATTTTATAAGTAAGGATTTTTGATTTTTACAAAAGAATTGGTATAAACTAAGTCAAAATGTCTTAGATAACGAGAATAATGTTTCAAAAAAAGCATTTGATAACGATATAAAATTAAACGATAAGAATATTGTAGTTTTAAATTTATATAATCAACTTAATAAAGTAAATCATAGAAATATGGATTTAAAAAATGAACTGATTAGACAAAATAATGAGTTAGATAAAATAGACAAACTTTATAAAGAAAATAACAGTGATGAACTATATATAAAGAAGCAAATTTTTCTAAGAGATATAGATAAAACTAAAAGATTAATTGAAGATACTGATAACAAAATAAAACAAACTCAAAATCAAATTAATCAAGAAATAAATAAATATGATGAAATATTAAAGAATACCGATAAATATTTTACTGGTTCGTTGCAATTATCTAATGCAAATTCATTATTTTTTTCTATCAATGAAGAAAATATGAGTACTATAAAAGCACAAGGTAGGCAAATAGCATTACTAGAAACAGATATTAATGATAAAAAGAAATTAATCGATTTATTAAAAGGTAATATTAATGATTTAACAGATTCAAAAAGAAAACTTGAATCTAAATTAACACAGTTAGATAATGATAAAAAAGAACTAGAGCAAAAATTAAATGAAACCAAAAAAATAACAAATAAAATGAATCAGCAAAATGATGATAACTTAAAAATTATTAACACAAAAAACAAAGAAATAGAGATATTAAGACAAAAAGATTCTGAAAATGAAAAATTAATTCAAACAAAACGTAATGAAATAGACAGAATAAAAACAGAAAATTTAAAAATTCAAGAACAAATTCAATTTAATAGACAAAAGATACAGCAATTAAATGGTCAACTTGATGGCAAAGTTGAAATAATAGATAATTTAAATACACAAATCCAACAACTAAATGGTCAGCTTACACAGAATCAAAATGCAATAAATGCAAAGGCAAAAGAAATACAACAACTTACAAATCAAAATAGTGAACTAAGAGAGCAAATACAACAAAAAGATGAAGAAATTTTAGAACACCAAAGAACAATAGCAGAAAATACAAAAATTATTGAAGGAAAAGACAAAGAAATAAAGCACTTATTGCAAACATTAAGAAGTGCATATCAAGCAAGAGATGAAATAGCAAATAATACCAAAAATTATGGTGAAAACATTGTAGCAATGTATTTAGAAATAAACAAACTCAAAGAACAGTTAAATGATATAAACCAAAAATATGCAGATACAGATCAAGAAAAGAATCGACTTCAGGCATCACTTAATACACTGACTACTAATTTCAACAATTTACAAAACCAAAATAATAATAATTTAAATGAAATTCAGTTACTAAATAAGAGAAACAACGATTTAAAGGACAATAAAACTAAATTATTATCTGATTATCAGAGTATGATTAATAAATATGAATTCACAAAAAAACAATATGAAGATTTAAAATTAGAAAATTATGAATACAGAAGAAAATGAGGTGTAGCTGGTGAGCTAAACAGAGAAAAAGATGTAACTATTGCGGTTCTGAACAAAAAACTAATTAATTATAATGAATTAATCAAGTTGGTAAAAGAACTAAGAGATATCTATGATGGTATTTCAAAAAAATCAAAGTATAGATACAGAGAAGGGCCTTCATCTTCTGGATATCCTTATACAGGAAGCGAAATGTATGAAAAAATAGATTATGGTGCCACATATGAATACCACGCCAGAAAATTTCTAGAAAATGCTAAACCATATTATGAAAATGAAGAATAAAGGAGATAAATGAATACACCGAATAAACAAGAATTATCAAATAACCAAATAAATGAATTATTTTTTGAGTATATTGAAAAAAGCAAAAACATTGAATGTTCTGATATTTTCGATTTTACAATATATGAAAAATATTTAATGACATAACATTAGCAGCCTAATAAGGCTCTATTTTCAAATTTTAACATTTTATACATAAATTGTTATATAATAATTAAACAAAAATTAAAGGTGATAAAGTAAAATATGAATAAAATTAATTATGGACAAGTATTTACGCCAAAAGATATCGTTTTAAAAATGATATCTTTAATTTCTTTTGATAACAATGCTTTTATATTGGAAACTTCATCTGGAACAGGTAATTTTTATTTTGAATTAATCAAAAAATATAATAATCTTATAGCATTAGAAATAGATGAAAATATAGCACATAAAGGAGCAAAAGTCACATCATATTTTAATACTAATTATCAACCAGATGTTATTATAGGAAATCCACCTTATGTAGATTATAAAAATATTATAGATGCACCCAAAAGTAAATTTTTAATCCACAAACCTAACCTATATTTATATTTTTTAGAAAAAGCATTATCAGATTTAAAGCAAAATGGCGAACTTATTTGAATAATTCCTGCTGCAATTTTTACAACAACTTCTGCAAAGTATTTGTTAAAAATTATTTATGATAATTTTTCAATTACATACTTTGAATTAATCCCTGAAAACATTTGAGAAAACGCTTCTGTTCCTACTGCTATTATAAAGATAGTTAAAGTTAAAAATCATAAAGATAAAATTAAATATTTTTGATCTAATTGAAAAATTTTATTTGGTAAAAAACCAAAATTACCTACAGATATTATTGTAAAAGTAGGTGGAGCAAGTGGCTTCAATTCAAAATTGCAAAAAGGGAATATATCTTTTGTTGTTTCACATACAGAGAGAACAAAACAACTGAATAATATTTTGTATCAACCAAATAAATGAATTCGACCTGTCCCCATCCCACCAAGAAAATTTACATATCAAATTTTTGTTAACTGTAAAACAAGAAATAAAAGACCTTTTTATGTTTTAGATTTTCAAGAAAAAGGCGAATTTATCCATTATGATGCATCAGTTTTGTCAATATATGTAAATTTAGATTATCAAAATACTAAGAAAATTGTTGATATTTTAAACAACATTGACTGAGAATTAATGGGAATAAAAAGAGACGGAAGGTATCATTTTACACAAAGTATCTTACAAGCAATATTTAATTTTTAAAATTTTCATTAAAATCATCTAAAATTTTTGCTCTCTTCTTAACAGATTGAAAAAGTATATTTAATAAAAACTCTTTGGATTGTGCATATGTTCGATTAACTAATTTACGGTTTAAATTAGGATTAAATTGAAAAGGTAAATTATTACCATTCGGAATTAAAGATTGCATTCTTTTTAAAGATGTAAAGAAAATATCATTAGGATTATTTTTGTTGAATACTAGCAAATAATAATCTGTTTGTGTTGCTTTTAAATTCTTTGCTAACTTATAAAAATAATTTCCTCATGTATTTGAAAAATTTGGATATATATCACCTGTTAATGCAAAATATAAACCTGTTTTCGAACTTATATTACTTGCTGATTTAAGATTTGGATTAGTTATTTTAATATTCAACGGGAGAAAAAACGAATTATCAGTATTTTTGATTACTATATCATATCAAAATCTTGGTTTTGGTTGTTCATAAATTTTGACATCATATTCTTTTAAAATATTTATTTCTTTTTGGCTATTTAAAAGAATTTTTACTATTTTTTCTTCATTAAAAATTGAATTAATTCGTCCATCATTGTAACTTTTAGAGAAATTTATATCAAGTTCTTTTAGTTTTACAATAACTTCATTTAAAACTTTATAATAATCGCTTACATAATACATATATTCCTTAAATGTTTAAATTTTACATTAACAATAATAAAATAAAAATAAAGTTGTAAAATAATAAATACAAGGAGATTTTATGGTGAGCATTAATAGACAAATCACTAATAAAATTTATTGATTTATTGCAGTTTTTGTATTATTTTTTGGTAGTCAAGGTTTTCAAATCGGAGCATCAGTATATATTTTTCAAAGTTTAAATAACTTGTGATATATCACTCTTTATTATATTTTAATTCAAGTTCCGATGATATTTGTTTTTATTTTCGGACCAAAAATTATAAAGTTATTCAAATCCAAAAATATTTTAATTTTTTCTGATTCAGCAAGTATATTTATATTATTAATAGTTTTAATCATTGCATTTAAAACACATGATAAAGCACTTTCATATTCTTTAATAGTTGCTAGTGGTTTATTTAGTATAGTCAACTCATTCAGAATTTTAGCATTTAAAAATATTGTCTATTATTTAGCAAACCAAAGCAAAGAACTTCCGATGTTTAATATCACAAACGCATTAGCTATTGCGATTTCGACATTCATCTCTCCTTTATTCACTTTATTTTTATTTACATGACCTTTTTTTGCAGTTGTTATTTTTAACATTATCACATTTGCAATATCTTTATTTTTCTTTATTTTATTAAAGCCTAATCAGCATTCATTAAAGTTAGTTGAAGAACATACACAAGATAAAATTGCAAAAATTAAATATGAAAAATGAATTTTTGCTCTTAGTTTAGGTTTATTTTTCTCGATATTCTTATTTCCTAAACAAACAGGGATTTTGCAGTTTTTTAATTATATAAAATATGATTATAAAAAATGGTCATTTTTATTTTCGATGATTATAGGTGGTTCAGCTTTATTAGGAACCGGGGCAATTTTAGGTTATATAACAGCAAAAAAGAAAGTATCGCGAAATCGGTTGTTTATGGGACTTACAATTGTTGCTTCTCTTTTAAATCTTATTTGAATCCCGATTTTATTTGCTGTAAAGGAAGACAAATTAGCACTGCTTATCACATATATAATTTTAAACTCATTTATGCAACTATCACAATCATTGCTATTTCCTATCGGAAATAATTATTTGTACTTAATTTTTGATAAAAATGAGTTCAATAAACAAAATGCTGTGACATTAATTATACGAATCATTTTTTATTGTTTAATCTTAGTTATATTTACTTGATTAGATGATTCATATGGATTTGAATATATGTTCATCCTTTATGCAATTTTATTTTTTATCATCCTTATTGCAATGGTTATTTCTCGTTATCGGATACATAAAAAAATACATCATTAATCAAAATTACTTTTAATGCTTGTTTGTAGTATTAAAAGTAATTTTGATATATTTATAACTTATATAAAAGCATCAAATAATCAAAAAGATAAAATAATGTATAATTTAATTTATATAGGAGTAAAATGTTTGAAATTAGTGCAACAAATAACGATTCAGGACGAACATTATTTAAGCTTTTAATTAAATATTTGAATAATGTCCCAGTTTCACGGATAGAGAAGCTTTTTCGAAAAAAAGATATAAAAGTTAATAATAGTAGAAAAGTAAGCAAAGATTTAATAATCAATGAAAATGACGAAATTGTTGTATATGGGATAAATGATATATTTAAAAATACCTTTAAAAAAGTATCATTTGATTTAAATATTTTATATGAAGATGATAATATTCTTTTAATTAATAAACAAGCAGGAGTAGTGGTTCATGGTGATGAACATAGTTTAGATCAACAAGTTCTTTCTTACCTTAATTATAAGCAAATTGATAGTTTTAAACCTAGTCATGTAGGTCGTTTAGACAAAGAAACCAGTGGAATTATTTTATATGCTAAAAATTATGCTTCATTAGTCGCTTTAAATGCTTCTAGTATTAATTTTATTAAAAAATATTTATTTAAAAGTGACTTTAATGAAGCATATAAAGAAGTTGAATTATATTTTGGTAAGCAAAATAATAAAATTAAAACATCAGTTAAAGCTAAAGATGGTTATAAATATGCTAAAACTATCTTTTCAATAGAAAACAATAAACAAATAGCACAATTGCTAACAGGACGCAAACATCAAATCCGATTATCGTTAAAATTCCTAGGTAAACCAATTTATGGTGATATAAAATATGGTGGTAAAAAAACACCTAGATTAATGCTACATTCATATTATTTAAAATTTACAGGATTGACTGGTAATTTAGCTTATTTAAATAACTTTGAATTTTATGCACCAGCAAAGTGATAGGAGAAATATGATTAAAATTACTAAAGAAAAACTGAATGAAATTGTTAAAACTTTGATGTTTGAACCTACCAAGCAAGTAGTTAATGACATCCTTGAAAATTGAAATAAACTGCAAAAACAAATTAAATATTTTGATAAATTAGATTTAATAAATGTTAAACCAATGAGTCATATTAATGAAAGTTATCAAATTGATTTTCTTAGAGAAGATGAATATAATGAAGAAGATCGCATTACAAAAGCAAGAATATTATCTAATGCACCTGAATCAGATGGTGATTACCTTAAGTTAACAAAGGTGGTAAAATAGTGCGTAGAATCAAACATCTTGGAAATTATGATGCTGCATACAATGATTTAAAAAATGATAAAAACAATGCTGTTGCGTACTTATTTCCTTATAATACAGATTTTTATACCAAAGATATGAGTTTATCAAAAGCAGTTTTAACAATTAAAGATAACTATGCAACTAAATGTGCTCCAACATCAGGATCATCAAAAATTTTAGAAAATTTTGAACCTGGTTATTCAGCTACTGCAGTTAAAAAACTATATGCTAATGGAGCACACTTTGTTGCCAAAGTACATCTTGATGAATTAGCACTCGGAGGAACCGGAACATACAGTGGATACGGGTTAATAACAAATCCGTTAGATAAAAATCGTTATGCAGGTGGTTCTTCATCAGGTTCTGTTGCTACATTTAATGAAAACATTTCGATTGCATTAGGTTCTGATACTGGTGATAGTGTAAGATTACCAGGTAGTTATAATGGAATCCCAGGATTTAAACCATCATATGGAGCAATCAGTCGCTACGGATTATATGCTTATGCATCTTCGCTTGACACAGTTGCTTATTTTGCTCATAATGTTAACGATATTATTGCAATGTCACAGGTGTTATATGGTAAAGATAACAAAGATATGACATCTGTGGATGTTGAAATTAAAGATGTTATTAAAAGTAAACCTAAGAGTGTAATTGCACTTGATTTTTCACAATTTTGTGAAGATTATATCAATGATGCATATCAACAATTGTTGCAAAAGTTATCTGCTACAGGGATAAAAGTTGAAAAAATTAAACCAAATATAGATATTTTAAGATGTGTAAAACCTGCTTATGAAATAATTTCTTATTCAGAAGCAAGTTCAAATTTAGCTAATTTAACAGGTATTGGTTTTGCAAATCGTGTTGATGCAAGTTCATGAGAAGAAATTATTCGTAGCACTCGTTCAAAACACTTTGGAAAAATGGTTCAAGAACGCTTGTCGCTAGGTAGTTACTTTTTATATGCTGAAAATGTTGAAGAAATGTTATTTAAGGCTCAAAAAGCTCGTAGGGTAATAGTTGAGTATTGAAAATCCTTGCAAGATCAAGGTGATTTAGTTATTTTCCCAGCCTTTGCTGCAGTTGCTCCTACTTTTGATGCTCCTAAAGACTACGATGTGATGAGTTATATCTTAACTACTGCCAATTTAGCAGGGAATCCATCGATTACATTACCATTAGCAAAGCATCATAATTTACCATTTTCGATAGCATTAGAAACCAAGATTTATGATGATAAAAAGTTATTAGCATATGCAGAATGATTTGAAGAACTAATCGGAGAAAAACATGAATAATTTTGAAACAATTATTGGAATTGAAATCCATGTTGAATTAAAAACTAAAACTAAAATGTTTTCTGCAATGTTAAATGATTATAATGCACCGGTAAATACCACAGCAAATCAAATTGATTTAGGATATCCAGGGACCTTACCACAAGTTAATAAGCAGGCTGTAAAGTATGCTATTGCACTTGCTAAAGCATTAAATATGCAAATTGATACACAATTACACTTTGACCGTAAAAATTATTTTTATCCTGATTTACCAAAAGGATATCAAATCACTCAATTTTACCGTCCGATAGGTAAAAACGGTAAAATTGATATCATAGTAAATGATAAAATACAAAGTATAGCAATTGAAAGAATCCATTTAGAAGAAGATACAGCACGCCAACATCATAGTGAGCAAGGGACTTTATTAGATTACAATCGTGCCGGAGTTCCACTGATTGAAATTGTAACATATCCTGTGATAAAAAATGCTGATGAAGCTGCAGCATATGTCGATATGATTAAAAAGACTGTGCAGTCACTTGATATATCAGATGGAAAACTAGAGCAAGGAACATTACGTGCTGATATTAATATTTCTTTACGTCCTTATGGTGTAGAAAAATTTGGTACAAAAGTTGAAATTAAAAATATGAATTCGCTTTCTAATATTAAAAAAGCAATTGAATATGAAATTAAATTACAAAGAAGTAAGTTACTTTTAGGACAAGAAATTTTACAACAAACCAAGAGATTTGACGATCAAAGCAATGCTAATGTTGTAATGCGAACTAAAACAGCAGCAGTTGATTATCGCTACTTCCCTGAACCTAATATTCCTTATATCAAACTTTCTGATGCATTTATTAATTCAGTAGTATTAAAAGAACTACCACTTGAGCGAAGAGTTAGATATCAAAGTCTAAAAATTCAAAATATTTATATCAATAGCTTATTAGATGATATTAAATTAGCACAGTATTTTGATTTGATTCCTTATGAAAATAAAGAAGCTTTATCAAAAGTATTTTTTGCTGAAATAGTTTCACTTGCTAACTTAAAAGGTGTTTTAGCCTATGATTTAGGGATAAAAGTTGAGGATATCGCTAAAGCAATGCAACTTTTAGACCAAGGAGTTATTTCAGGTAAGTCATTAAAGAAATTGATTCCTTTGCTTGTAAACTTTAATTCAGATATTAATGATCTTTTAGAGCAACATCAACTTAAACAAATTTCAGATCCAAAACTTATTACAAATTATTTACAAGCAATAATAGAAAATAATTCAGCATTAGTTTCTGAATACTTAAATCGGCCTGAAAAAGTATTGAAGTTTGTGTTAGGTAATTTAATGAAACAGACAAATGGACAAGTAAATCCGATAATTTCAAACGAAATTGCAGTTAAGGTTCTCGATGCTCGCTTCAAAAAATAAACCACTTAGTTACAAAAAACTAATTAAAATGCGAATACCAAAAAAGATATATAAAAGATTTTATCTTAATATTGTTTATTTTGCTACCTTTGATTTCTTTTATTGGATTTATGAGTTTTTTATCAAAGGAATTATTAGTATTTTTGCTTTTGTTTTAATTCGCAGTTATAATCAAAATCAAAAAGTTAAGCGGCGTAAGGTAGTAAATTATGTTTATGATAAATTCTCTTCATCTGAATATAACTTTATTTGACTCTCTACTGCTTTTTATATGCTAATTTCCTTTGTTTCAGTTATTTATATTGTTTATTTTTTAAACATTACCATAAATGATAACATTGGTTCTTTTACAAACTATGTAGATAGTTTTTATAAAGAAACAGTTGAAAACAAAGATGGTAACACCAGTACTTTTCAAGCACTTTTTAATGTTACCATCTTTAATAAATTTATTCCAGGTGGAGATTTATACTTTAACCCATCACCTGGTAAAATGCAAGTTAATAGTTTGCTACAAAAGTTATACACTTTGATTCCTGGTTCCTTTGTAGCCTTACCTGCTTTATATATAGCAGCAGGTGGATATGGAAAACTTATCACTTCTTATAATGTAATTTATTCGCATGAAAAAGTAGGAACATATTGAGGTAATAAAGCAAAAGGTTTGTTTATCGTACTTGGTGTTGCTATTATTTTATGAGCTATGTCTACTCTTAATATCTTTATTCAAGCTCGTTTATTCAATGCACACAGACTTGATGGAAGTGGTGTTAACGACTTGTTATATATTATTTTTACTATAATATTTTTTATCATAATATTTTTATATTTATTTAAATTTGTTCCTTCCTTTAAAATAAATTTTAAAGGCATTTACAAAGGTGTTATTATTTCTGCTCTTCCATCGGTTATTTTAGTTATCGCTTATACATATTTAAGTAGATTATTTACTAATAATAACTATGGAGCAGCAGTAGGATTCTTTTTTAGTATCGGATTCTTTGTGAACTGGTTTGTGTATTTTATGTTTTTAGGAATTACATTTAATAATGCATATTATAAAAGTTATATTAATACAAGGACGATACCAAAAAAAACCTTGGCATGATGGTTTTAAAAAAAACTTATCGATATGGATAAGTTTTTTATTAATCACAAATATTGGTATCTATAATATTATTTAGATGCCTTCTTTTCAAGACGTTTGTTAAATCTATCAATTCTTCCAGTTGCTTTTGCTTGTGTTCTGTTTCCAGTATATACAGCATGACATCCTGAACAAACATCAACTGTAAAATGTTTTTTAGTTGAATTGAATTGAAATTCACTTTGACATGTTGAGCAAGTTACTTTAACTTGATGGTAATCTGGGTGTAAATCTTTTTTCATATTTATTCCTTATTATTTTGAGTAGAACTCAACTACTAATGAATCTTTAATTTCTGGGTGAATTTCTGTTCTTTCAGGTAAGCGATCCAATTTCACACTAAAGTCTTTTCTGGTTAATCAAGCAGATGCTACTTTATTTGCTAAACTTTCAGTAATTTGTACATTTGCTCTTAATTTTTCTTTTAATTCAATAACATCTCCTACTGATACAGTTATTGAAGGAATATTAGCTTTTTTACCATTTAAGGTGAAATGATTATGGTTAACTAATTGACGAGCTTGTCTACGTGTTGAAGCGAATCCGGCACGATAAACAAGGTTATCTAAACGTAATTCTAATAATTGTAGGAAGTTGGTACCTGTAACACCTTTTAATTTGGTTGCTCTTTCAAAAGTTCTACGAAGTTGTTTTTCGTTAAGTCCAAATAGGTGTTTTACTTTTTGCTTTTCATATAAGTGTAATCCGTAATCAGATAGTTTAACTTTTTTATTTCCATGTTGTCCTGGTGCATATGTTCTTTTTCTACCTTTAGAAAACTCTTTTCCAGTTTCTAAAATTGAAAAACCAAGACGACGTGATTTTTTAAATACTGGTCCAGTATATCTTGACATTTATTATCCTCTTTTCTGCATATAGAAGAGGGTTTATTTCTTGTTTAATAACTTTAACTTAATGCTTTCAAAATTCAGCTTTATCTACTAACAAGTTATGTGCGTTAAATTTATATAAAACAATAACAAACTGCTGCTAATTTATGCTTCTTAATTCTATCACAATTTTGTTTTTATAAAAATTAAATGATTAGAATTTTGCAAGAATATGATCAAGTTCATGTTTGTGGTTATCTACATAAACTGTAGCTTTTTCATCAGAAATAGGTTTTACCTTAGTTCCGTTAATTCGGTAGATTTGTACATTTTTAGCACCTAGGAATTTTCATGTTCCTTCAAGTCATGAAACATGTGAACCTCATTGATACCAATCTTGTGGCGCTCCTTGTGAAGCAATAATTAAAACATTAAGGTGATCTAATAATCCAATTGCTTCACCTTTTTTAGAATATTTATATGAAAAAGTTTTATCAGCTAACGAAACACTGTCAATAAAGTTTTTAACTACAACTGAAGCAGCAAAGTTAATCATTGATGTAGAAATAACTACTAAATCAGTTTCTTTTAATAAATTAATTCACTTATCCGAATCAATTTGTTTTCAATAATCAGGATATGTTTTTTTGGTTAAAAAGATGTCTCCATGAGTTTCATTTAGATCAAATCTTTTAACATCTTTACCTTCACTTTTAAATTTTGTTTCAAGATAATCCATAGTATCACCGGTATATGATGAATGATCCTTGTTAATTAAATTACCGTCTAAAAGTAATATTTTTTGCATTAATTCTCCTTTATTTATTTAGGATATTATTATACTATTTTTCTAAAAAGTATAAAAAAACTTGCATTTTTATAGGTTATTTTTTGTTTTTTGTTTTGTAGTTGATTAAGAGTGGAGTTTTAATTACTAGATATATTTATATTTTGTATCGAATTTTATAAATAACAAACAAGTTATATAAAATAATTTATAATATATATTCAAAGGTGGTAGAGATGAACAAAAAAATACCTGAAATAAGATTTAAGGAATTTACTGGTGATTGAGAAGAGGATCTCTTGGGAAACATTTACGATTATGCTTCTGAGGGCGGAACCCCAAATACAAACATAGAGAATTATTATAAAAATGGAAAAATTCCTTTTTTAAAAATAGAAGATACATCAAGCAAATATGTTTATCAAACAAATAATTTTATTACTGAAGAAGGTTTAAAAAATTCTTCTGCATGAATGATTAAAAAAGATAGCATAATTTTTACAAATGGAGCTACTATTGGAAATGTTTCTATCAATAAAATACCCCTTTGCACAAAACAAGGTATTTTAGGGATAGAAATAAGAAATAAATTTAACCTGGAATTTGTATATTATTTACTAAAAACATGAAATGTTCATTCTCAAACGCTTAAAAATGTTACTGTTGGTACAATACCAACAATTACACTAGGAAATTTTAGTAATATTACTTTTAAAAAACCTAAAAACACAACTGAACAACAAAAAATCTCCCAACTTTTAACTTCCTTAGATTCTTACCTTACACTTCATCAGCAAAAATATGACTTTTTAATGAATATTAAGTCTACATTGCTATCTAAAATGTTCCCTGATCAAAATTCAAAATTTCCTAATATTAGTTTTTCGGAATTTACTCACGCTTGAGAACAGGATCTTTTGGGAGAAATTTTAAGTCCTTACA
>NZ_JBTHHK010000009.1:0-38666 GCF_054353875.1 Mycoplasma sp. 4013
TAATTTTTAATAATAAAAATTTTTCTTCCTAAAATATAGGGAGAAAAATTTTTTTCTTATTTATTTCCAGAAAAACAGGAATAAAATAATATAACGAAGTTTTTTACTTCGTTTTTTCTTTCTTTTATTCCTAAGATTATAAAAAAACAGGTGATTTACTCACCTGTATATATGTGTTATTACATTACTGACTTAATTGCAGCTTTAATAATTCCTACTGATCTAGCAAATTTTTCTTTTTCTTTATCGTTTAATTTAATTTGCACAATTTGCTTAATTCCTTGACTTCCAACAACTGCTGGAACACCAATTACAACATCACTAGTTTCGTATTCTCCATTTAATAATACTCCTAGTGGTAATACAGCATTTGCATCTTCTTGGATGTATCTAAGAATTTGTGCTAAACAAGCACCTATTCCATAATAAGTTGCTCTTTTTCTTTCAATAATTTTATACGCTTTGGTATAAACAGGTTTTTCAAGTTCTTCGATGTAGTTTGAAGCATTAATTCCTGTTTTTGCTTCAAATTCTGAGAAAGGTAATCCGGCAATTTTAAATGTTGAGAAGTTTACAAGTGATGAATCCCCATGTTCTCCAAGCACAAATGCTTCAATATTGTTGGTTGAAACACCTGTTTTCTTTGAAAGTAATTGTTTCAGTCTTGAAGTATCAAGGATTGTTCCTGATCCAATAACTTTTTTAGGATCAAATCCTGTTTCTTTCATATATACATATGTCATTACATCAACTGGATTTGATGCAATAAGAGTAATTCCTTGGAATCCACTTTCCTTAATTTGTTTAGCGATATCTCTCATAATAAGAGCATTATCTTGAACCATTTGTAATCTAGTTTCACCTGGCACTTGTGGTCTTCCTGCTGTAATAACTACTACATCTGCATCTTTTGCATCAGTATAACTTGCTGCAAAAACTTCAAATTTACGAACTGATGGAACAATAACATCTTCTAAATCTAAAACATTTCCGTCTCTTGGTCCATCGAATTTGTCTATAATACCATATTTAGCAGCTAATCCTTGATTAATTGCTGAATATAAGAATGAAGCACCAACTGCTCCGGCACCAACTAAAATAACTTTTGTTGCTTTCATATAAAACTCCTTTAAAATGTATGCTATCCTATTATACTATTTTTATGGTATTAATAACTTATTTTTTTATTTTTATTTTGCTTTATTTTGTATGCAAGAGTTTGATAATAAAAAAACTAATACATTTAATGTATTAGTTTTATGTTATTATAATTCAACTACTTTTCCACCATTAGCTTTGACAGCTTCTTTTGCTGCTTGCGAAGCTTTATTAACAGTTACAGTTAAGTTTTTGCTTAATGTTCCTTTCGCTAAGAGTTTAATAGGTAGATTTCTTTTTACTAATCCTTTTTCAAATAATGATTCAATAGTAACTTCTGAGTTATTTTCATAATGTGTTTGCAGTTGATCAAGGTTAATGATTTGGTATTCAATATGGTTTACATTAGTAAATCCGCGTTTTCCTAAACGACGGAATCACGGAGTTTGTCCCCCTTCAAATCCTAATCTATGTCCTTTGCGCTTGTTTTGTCCTGATTGACCTTTACCAGCTTGTTTTCCTTTACCAGCAGCATGTCCACGACCTTTACGGTGCTTGCTTGGTCTTGAACCTTCTGTTGCTTTAAGAGTATGTAATTTAATTGACATTATCTTAAGTCCTTTACATCTTTATTTCTGATTTCAGCTATTTGTTCTGGTGTTCTAAGTTGTCTAAGTGCTTTAACGGTTGCTTTAACAGTGTTAGTCTTTGAACGAGAACCATATGTTTTAGTAACAATATCTGAATAACCTGCTAATTCTGCGACAGCACGCACTGTACCTGAAGCAATCAATCCTTTCCCTTTAGAGGCAGGTTTTAGCATAACCTTTGATGCTAAGAATTTAGCATAGACTTCATGTGGGATAGTAGGTGATTTTGAATCAAAAGGAACTGAAATAAGGTTGTTTTTCGCATCTTTAATTGCTTTTTTAATGGCATCTGGAACTTCATTAGCTTTTCCGTGTCCATAACCTACACTACCTTTTTTATTCCCTATTACCACAAAAGCAGAGAAACTAAATCTTCTTCCACCTTTAACAACTTTGGTAACACGAGCAATATCGATTACTTTTTCGCTGTATTCAGAAACTTCTTTATTGCGACGATTGTCACGGTTTGCTGGTTTTTTAAAACGGTTTTCTGTTTTTGACCCACGGTTTGGTCTGTCAGTTGCATTTGTATGAACTGGTTTTTGTTCTGATGAGTTTGATGGCTTGTGGTTAATATTTCTGCGAGGTCTAACTTCCTTAGTTCCGGTTGTTGGTCTGACAACCTTATAATCTTTTTTAGGTTCTTTATTTTCTTTTTGGTTTTCCATAACTAGAATTTAACTCCTTTTGCTCTAACTGCATCTGCAAATGCTTTGATTCTTCCGTGATATAAATATCCACCACGATCAAAAACAACTTCTGAAAGATTAAGTTTTAAGATTTTTTCTCCCATTAAATCACCTAATTTACTTGCAGCAGTAATATTTCCACCATATCCTGGTAAAGATAAAGTGGATGCTGATGCTAATGTAACTCTTTTTGAATCATCGATTAGTTGCGCATATAAGTTTTGGTGTGATTTAAAAACATTTAAACGTGGTTTGCTTGCACTACCAACAATGTAATGACGGGCACGATTATGCTTAAGTTTACGTGCTTGATTTCTTGATAATTTCGCCATATTTGCTGCTTACTATTTAGAAGCAGTTTTCCCTTCCTTACGTCTAATTTTTTCACCTTTATATGAAATCCCCTTACCTGAATATACACTTGGGGTTCTTACTGCACGAATTACTGATGCAAAATGCCCAACACTTTGCTTGTCAATACCTAAAACTGAAACTTCGGTTTGTTTAGGACTAACTACAACTTTAACATCTGCTGGAACTGTTAATGAAACAATATGACTGTATCCAGCTGATACATCTAGCTTATTTCCTGTTAAAACTGCTTTGTATCCAACACCCTTAATTTCAAGATCTTTTTGAAATCCTTTTGAAACTCCTAATAACATATTTGCAATATGTGCATTGGTGGTTCCGTGTAGTTGTTTAGTAATTTTTTCTTCGTTCGCACGAACGGTTGATACTTTATTCCCATCAACATGAATTGAAATAAGTGGACTGAATTTTCTTGATAAAGTTCCTAATGGACCACTGATAGTAACAACATCAGCATCCATTTTAAAGGTTACCCCTGCAGGAATAGTTAAAACACGATTTCCAACACGAGACATATCCTAAACCTTATCAAATGTAGGCAATAATTTCACCACCTACATTTTCCTTTCTTGCTTCTTTTCCAGTCATTAAACCTTTAGATGTAGAAATAATTACAGTACCATAACCTGAAATAATAGAAGGAATTTCATCTGATTTAACATACACACGTAAACCAGGTTTCGAAACCCTTTTAATCCCAACAATCGCTGATTGTCCTTTTTTATATTTTAATGTAACTACAATTTGCTTATCTATACCTTCACCTTCAACTGCATAAGAAGCAATGTATCCTTGTGATTCAAAAAGTTTTACAATTGCTTCTTTTTTCTTAGAAAAAGGAATTGAAACGGTTTTATGTCTACGCGCGTTGGCATTTTTAATACGAACCACTAAATCTGAAATAGGATCTGTTATAAACATAATTATCAACTCGCTTTCTTCATACCTGGAATTTTACCTTCATGTGCTAAGGTTCTAAAGCAGATACGACATACTTTATATTTTCTTAAAACCGCATGTGGACGTCCACATAATTCACAACGTGTATAAGCACGTGATGAGAATTTAGGATGACGTTTTGCTTTAACAATTAATGCTTTTCTCGCCATTATTTAGCTCCTTTTTTCTCGAATGGTACACCTAGTAATTCTAATAAACTACGTGCTTCTGCATCTGTGTTTGCTGTAGTTACGATTAGGACATCAAGTCCTTTAATGCGACGAATTTTATCAAATTCAATTTCTGGGAAAATAATTTCCTCTTTAATCCCTAAAGCAAAGTTTCCTCTTCCATCAAATGCTCTAGGATTTGCTCCACGGAAATCGCGAATCCGCGGCATCGCAACATGAATTAATTTTTCTAAAAAGTCTCACATACGACCTCTGCGTAAAGTAACTTTACCACCCATAGGCATCCCTTCACGAAGCTTTCATGAAGCATTTGACTTTTTAGCTTTGTTTTGGAATGGTTTTTGTCCTGAAATAATGGTTAATTCGTTTAAAACTTCTTCGATTGCTTTTGAGTTTGAAACCTCTTTACCTGCAGTCATATTCAATACGATTTTTTCTATTCTTGGAACTTGCATTATTGATGAGTATTGGTATTTTTCTTTTAAAGCAGGAACTGCTTTTTTAACATAAACATCTTTTAGCATAATTAATTAATATCCTTATTGGTTTTTTTAACAAATCTTACTTTTTTACCATCTTTATTAATTCTATATCCAAGTTTTGAAGCAATGTTTGGTTGTGATTTTGTGGCTTTTTTTGCTAAATAAGCAACATTTGATACATGAATTGGAGCAGCCATCTCTTTAATTGAACCGTCTTGATTTTTTTGGCTAGGTTTGTTGTGTTTAGTTACAATATTAACATCTTTGATGATAACACGGTTTTGTGAATGTAATACTTTTTCAATAGTTCCAGTTTTACCTTTTTCGCTTCCAGCAATAACTATAACTGGATCATTTCTTTTGAACTTAATTTTTGACATAAATCAACTCCTTATAAAACTTCCGGTGCTAATGAAACTATTTTTGGAAACTTGTCACGCAATTCACGAGCAACTGGTCCAAATACCCGTGTTCCTCTTGGTGTTAAATCTTCTTTTAAAAGTACTACAGCATTATCATCAAAACGAATATATGAACCATTATTACGGTGTATTCCGTATCTTGAACGAACTACAACCGCTTTCACAACTTGACCTTCCTTTACCATTCCAGTAGGAATAGCTTTTTTTACAGAACACACGATTATATCACCGATATTAGCAACTTTTTTCTTTGCCCCACCTAAAATACGAATTACACCGATTTCTTTTGCACCTGAGTTATCAGCAACATTTGCTTTTGATAATTCAATTAGCATTATTTATTTCCTTCTAAGGCTTTCTCTTTAATTGAAACCAATCTGAAGTGTTTAGTTTTAGAAAGCGGTCTAGTTTCCATAATAACTACCACATCATTTAATGCTGCTTGATGATTTTCATCATGTACTGCAAATCTTTTAGTAGATTTAAAACGTTTTGCATAAAGTGGGTGCTTTTTAAAAGTATCAACAGCAACAATAATGGTTTTAGCAGCTTTCCCCGCCGAAACAACTGTTCCTGTTAATGTTTTTCTAGTATTTCGTTCCATATTATTTTGTATCCTTTTTTTGGTTTAATGCTGTGAGTGCTTTTGCAATATCAGTTCTTAAAACTTTAATTTTGTGTGTTTCTTTCAAATCACCAGTAACATTACGGTATCTAAGAGTGAATAATTCTGCTTTTAATTTAAGCACTAATTCTTGTAATTCTTGCTTTGACTTCTTTTGTAAATCTTTAAAAAGCATTATTGTACTCCTTCTTTTTTAACAATTTTTCATTTAACTGGTAATTTATGTCCAGCTAAACGAAGGGCATCGCGAGCCACTTCTTCAGAAACTCCACTTACCTCAAACATCATTGTATTAATTTTAACTGCTGTATATCATAGTTCAGGAGCTCCTTTTCCTGAACCCATACGAACTCCAATTGGTTTAGAAGTTTTTGAAAAGTGAGGGAAAATACGAATAATAACTTGTCCTTCACGACCCATTCTACGAGTAGCAGCAATACGAGCTGACTCAATTTGACGTGCAGTTACTCATGCAGATGTAACTGCTTGTAAACCATATTCTCCAAAATTAACTGTGTTTCCTTTGGTTGCTTTACGTTTGTCATGTTGAACCACAAATGGTTTACGATATTTAGTTCTTTTTGGTTGAAGCATATTTATCATCTCCTTCCAAAATTTCACCAAGTGAAATTCAAACCTTAACCCCAATTGCTCCATAAGTAGTGCGAGCAGTTGCTGTTGCATAGTCAACATTTTGTCTTAAAGTATGAAGACGCATTTCTCCATCAGAATAACCTTCTGTACGAGCCATATCAACACCATTTAAACGTCCTGATACCATTGTCTTAACACCTTTGGCTCCAGATTTTAAAGCAGCACGCATTGCTATTTTTTGTGCTTGACGGAAACTGTCACGATTTTCAAGCTTAGTAGCAATCATTTCTGCTAATAATCTTGCATTTAAATCTGGTTTTTTAAGTTCAACAACTTGAATTCTAAGGTTCAAGTGTTTGTTTTTTACGAATTTTTGAACCTTTAATGTAAGTTCTTGGATGTTTTTACCTTCTTGACCTAAAACTGCTGCTGGTTTTGCAGTGTGCAAGAATACAGTAACTTTATTATCTTTATTTCTTTTAATTTGAACTCTACCAATTTGATATTGACGCACTAATTTATCGAAAAACTTATAGATTTTAGCATCCTCAACTAAATAATCACCATAATTTGCTTTTTCAGCAAATCATACTGTATTGTGTGCCTTAGTAATTCCATAACGGAACCCATTTGGATTAACTTTTTGTCCCATTAGTTTCTCTCCTCTAAAACAATTTTAAGGTTTGATGTGCGTTTAAAAATTGAATAAGCACGACCTTGGCTTCTTGGTTGAAATCTTTTAAGAGTTGGTCCTTCATTGACATAAACTTCTTTAACAAATAATTTCGATGCATTCATTCCGTGGTTGTTAGTTGCATTTGCAATTGCTGAGTTAAGTAGCTTCATAAAAATTGGTGCTGATTTTTTTGATGTGTTTCTTAAAAGCCCTAAAGCAATTGAAACATCTTTTCCTCTAAATAAATTAGCCACTAATTTTGCTTTTGAACTACTTACTCTTTGAAGTTTAACACTTGCTATAGCTTGTTGTGCCATTATTTCTTCTTACCTTTATCTGCGCCGTGACCTGAAAAAGTACGAGTTGGAGAGAATTCTCCAAGTTTGTGTCCTACCATATCATCGGTTACATATACTTCGATAAATGATTTTCCGTTATGAACTGCAAATGTTAATCCAACGAAACTAGGGAAAATTGTTGATCTTCTTGATCATGTCTTGATTGGTTTTTTAGGTGCTTTTCCTTCAACGATTGCATCAACTTTTTTAAGTAAGTGATCGTCTGCAAAAGGTCCTTTTTTCAAACTACGTGACATTATTTAGCATCCTTTCTTCTTCTTAAAATAAGTTTATTTGAAGATTTCTTTGTTTTTCTGGTTTTCACACCAAGTGCTTTTTTACCTCAAGGAGTAAGTGGAGCTTTACGACCAACTGGTTGTTTTCCTTCCCCTCCCCCATGTGGGTGGTCTACTGGGTTCATTACTGAACCACGTACGGTAGGTCTAATTCCTTTATGTCTATTGATTCCAGCTTTACCAACATTAACAAGTAAATGTTCTTCGTTACCTACTACACCAACTGTAGCACGACAACGAGCTAAAATACGACGTGTTTCACCTGATTTAAGTTTTAACACTACATATTTTCCATCATCATCCTTACCAAGAATTTGTGCAGAAGTACCTGCACTACGAGCAATAATACCTCCCCCTCCTGGTTGCATTTCAATGTTATGCACGAATGTACCCTCTGGGATAAATGCTAATGGTAGTGCATTCCCTACTACAATATCAACATTTTCTCCTGAGAGAACTTTTTGACCTAAAACAATCCCTTTAGGTGCTAAAATATATCTTTTTTCTCCGTCTGCATACGCTAACAAACAAATATTTGCCGATCTGTTTGGGTCGTATTCGATTGTTTTAACGATAGCAGGGATATCATCTTTGTTACGTTTAAAATCAATGATTCTGTAGAATCTTTTAACACGTCCTCCACGATGTCTAACAGTGATCTTTCCTTGATTGTTACGACCAGCATGGTTTTTTAAATTTACCAACAATGATTTTTCTGGTTCATGACCTGAAAGATTTGTTTTAAAATCTAATGAAGACATATTTCTACGACCATTGGTAGTTGGCTTATAATGTTTTAATGCCATTTATTTTGTCTCCTTGCTTAAAAATAGTTGCGGATCTTTCTTTTAAGCAGTAATTTCCGCTCTGTAAACTTAATAAATTAATGAATATCATTCCCATTCATTAATTATAAGAAGATTATTCACCACCGATTTTACGTTTTGTGGTAGTTTTCTTAGCAACTGAAGCAGTTTTAGTTGCTACTGTTTTTTTAGCAGCTAATTTTTGTGCTACTTTTGCTTCAACATCGGCTGATTTTTTAGCCTTTGCTGCTTTTTCTTCTACTTTTTGTTGTGAATTATCATCTGCTTTTAATTCACTTTCGTTAGGCAAGTAGTTCATGGTTTGTCCATCTTTTAAGGTAACCATTGCTTTCTTATAACGATTAGTGAAACCATGATAACGTCCTACATTCTTTGCTTTTTTATTAACTTTTATTGTATTTACACTTTCAACTTCTACTTGAAAAATTGTTTCAATTGCTTCTTTTATTTGGTATTTATTTGCAGCATAATCAACCTTAAAAACATATATATTGTTTTTTGTTCTTAAAATATCTGTTTTTTCTGAAAGAATAGGTGCTTTAATAACTTTAGTTAATTCCATTATTTAACTCTACTTTCTAGCAATTTAAGACTTTCATTTGAAACGATTAATACATCTGCTCCAATTAATTGTTCAACTGATAAAGAGTTTGCTTTTGATGTTGAAACATTTTGCAAGTTCGCAGCAGATTTATATACAATAGGACTTTCAGTAACGATTAATATACGTTTTAAGTGATCTACTTCTAATTCCTTTAATTTTGCAACTAATGCTTTAGTTTTGATTGCATCTAATGATAAATCGTTAATAATAACTGCTTTATCATTTGCTAATAAGGTTAGTGCAGAAACAAATGCTGCAAATTTAACTTTCTTATTAACTTTAAGTGAATAGTTTTTGTTTGCTTGTGGTCCAAATGCTCTACCACCACCTACTCAAATTGGTGATCTGGTTGAACTATGACGAGCTCTTCCTGTCCCTTTTTGTCTTCATGGTTTTTTACCACTTCCGCTTACTTGAGCACGGTTTTTAACTTGGTGTGTGCCCTGTCTTCTTGATGCTCTTTCAGATAAAATGGTATCAAAAACTGCTTGGGTGTAAATTTTTTCAGAACCAAAAAGTGATTTTGGTAATTGTGCATAAAAGTCTTTTTTAACAACAGTTTCTTTTACAACAGAAATCTTTGCTGACTTAGGAGCAGATTTGGAAGTTGTTTTTGTTTGCTTTGATGTTTCATTGGTAGATTTAACTTCTTTGTTTATATTTGTTTTTTTAGCATCTGAATTTGTTTTCTTTGAAGTTGATTTAGAAGCAGGCTTATTTGCTACTTTTTCAGCTGGAGTTTTTTTAGTTACAGGTTTTGTGTTTTCAGTTTTTTTGCTTTTAGTTTCAGCCATAACTATTTTTCTCCTTCCTTAGCCTCTGCTTCATCAATCAATGCCTTAAGTTGCACAGATGTCATACCCACAGAAACCTCAATATTATATTTTTTAGCATGTTCGATTAATTCATTCATTAATTGCACTTCTGCTACATTAACTAATTTAACTTCTTTATGATCTGGTAATCCTTTTACTGCTTTACGAATCATAACAAATGATTTTTTAGGGCCTGGAATTGAACCTTTTACTAATAAAATATTATTATCAGTATCAACTTTAATAACTTCTAAGTTTTGCACTGTTGTTTTTGCATGTCCTAAATGACCCGGCATTGTCATGCCTTTAAAAACTCTGTTACCTGAAATATCTCCAAGTGAACCTGTTTGTCTTACTGGTTGTGAACCACCACCACCACCGTGAGATTTAGGCCCAATAGCTTGGTTGTGACGTTTAATAGTTCCTGCAAAACCTTTACCTTTTGAGATACCGGTTACATCTACTAATTCACCTGATTTAAAAATGTCAACTGTGATTGTTTGTCCAAGTTCATAACCTGACATATTACGAACTTCTTTTACGAAGCGCTTAGGTGTTGTGTTTGCATTTTTAAAGTGTCCTGTAAGTGGTTTGTTGCTACGACTTGACTTTTTATCAAAAACTGCTAATTGAGTCGCTACATAACCGTCTTTTTCTACAGTAAGCACCTTAGACACAACATTTGGTTGAACTTCCACTACTGTAACTGGTACACTAGCACCTGTTTCAGTAAAGATTTGAGTCATACCAACTTTACGTCCTAAGATTCCTTTCATTCGATCTCCTTAATTAAATTATTTTTGAACTTTTACTTGTAAAAGCACACCAGCAGGTAAATCTAAACGATTAATTTTATCGGTTAGTTGTGCTGAAGGGTTCTTGATTACAACTAATCTTTGGTGTGTTCTACTTTCAAATTGTTCACGACTAGTTTTGTTGATGTGAACAGATCTTAAAATAGTAACTTCATCTCTTTTAGTTGGAAGCGGAATTGGACCACTAACATCAGCTTTTTCTTCTTTAGCTAACAAAAATAATTTCTTTGCTGCTAAATCAACTAATGCATGGTCAAACCCTTTAACTTTGATGTTTAATTTACTCATTAAATGTTGTCTCCTTGTTCGATTTTTGAACATAACTCCCTATAAAAACCTCAACCGTCCTCAACAACAATGACGATTAAGCAACCTTATAGATCAATGTTATAGTTACTTTTCAATTATAAAGCAAAAATAAAAATACAGAAATCAAAAATCCTGTATTTTTTCTAACAACGGATGTTGGTGTATCAACTATGAAATTCTGTTTTCTATTCACTCTGAAAGCACTTCTTCTGGAACATATTCAAATGCTTTTTCAACTATTTCAGTACCGTTTAATAAAATCATTGTAGGAACCTTTAGCACTTTTCATTCTGTATCTGGGTTTCTAAATAATTTTGCTTCTTCAGCATCCACATGAATGAATTGTACCTTAGTTTTTTCATATTTTTTTGCGATGCGATCCAAGGTAGGTTTCATCATTTTACAGTCTCCACATCAACCTGTTGTGAAAATCAAGAATGTTAAATCATCTTTTTGCTTGCTTTCAATAAGTTTTTTAGCATCATCTCATAATAATTTGTCAAACATAATAACTCCTTTAATTAAAATCTAATTTATCTAGTTCATCTAAGAAATCTTCATTTTGTTGTTGTTGAATTATTGAAGTTTCAACAGCATTTTTAAGCAGTTGATTCACTATTTGCTCATCAACTCTTGATAGTATACTCTTTTCTAGTAATTTAAAAGATGTTTTTTTGTAATCTATATCATAAAATTTTGCTGCTTTAAATAAAAAATCAAGATATTTTTCAAAATGAGTAGTTGATAAATAAAAACTTTTATGCGAATTTATAAATTTCTTATATTGCTGAATATTTCACTTATTTTTCTTGATAATTAACTTGATATCAAGGATATATAAACACAAAAAAACGACTATACCTATTAATAATAAAATTACTAATAAACTTGATAATGTAGGTAAATAAAACAAATTAATAAGTGTATCAAAAACAACCCCAACATTATTATAAATTGAAATATCCTCAATAGTTACTTTTTGTTTCGATGTCATAAATTTTGCATATCAACCGTTTTTAAAAATATGTGCAGGAAGCTTTGTGTTAAATTCTACATCATGATTGTATATATAATGCAGGATTAAATGAGTTAAGATAACAAAAAACAAAAAGAGAAATAGTAAAATTTTCAACATTCAATTTTTAAATGCAACAAAATCTATTTTATTCACACGAGATGTTCAACTGATAGCTTTCTTTTTAGTAAATAAAGTAAAAATTCATACTAATATCGCTAAAAATCCAAACAATAATGCAAAAAAGATGCTATTTCCAAATAAAAGCCCATATGTATATAAATATGTTCATTGCAGTCAATTAGGTAAAATTTTTGATACATATAAAGCACAAAAAAGCAGACTTATAAGGTAAAAACTCAAAATTAAAATTAACTTTCAAATTTTGAGTTTTTTTTCTAAAGTAATATGGTTGCTAGGTAAAAATTCAATGAATTTTAAACCTAGCGAATTAAATAATTTACTTTTTTTCATATTATATAGTTGTTAGTGAAAAAGCGATCATTGGATCTTTATCGGTTATTTTAAAGATTCTTTTTCTTACTGTTTTTCTGACTTTTTCATTGAATTCACGCATTGTAGTAAAAGTTTTGGTATTAATAATTTCAATAATTGTATCTTTAATCAAATCATTTATTCTTGGTTGCTCTTGCACATCGATAACACCTACATAATTGATATGTAATTGTCCAATAATTTTCTTGGTTTTTGCTGAATAAAGCGAATTAATAATAATTACACCTTCGCGACCTAAAACTTCACGTTCTGCTAAAACTTCTGATGAAATATCCCCGACACCAAAACCATCTATAATGGTATCTCCAACATCTTTAATTTTACCATTATGTGAAATTAATTTTCCATATGCAAAATGTGCAACTTTTCCGTTTAATAAAACAATCGGATTAACTTCTTTTGCTAAATTTTTATCTTCTTTTATGTATGTAACTAAATCTACTAAATAACGATACAACCCTTGAGCAGGTAGTAAAACAGTGGGTTTAAGATTCTTAACCAAATTAAATACATCTTCTTTACTCGGACGACAATAAAAATATTCTTTTTCAGAAATATCAACTAAATTTGATGTCCTTTTTGCAATTTCATCTAATGTTACAGCTGCAAGCGATTCAAGACCGTTAACTGGAGGAGCAATCATAATTACACTATCATTTGAATCTATTTTTAAATATACATCTTCGTTATTAAGAATTCTTATAAAACGGGTATATAAACGTTCAATAGCACCAGTTACAAGCACAACAGCATTTGGATGCTTACTAATTTGTTTGTAATCAATTATTTCGGGGAACTTAAAATCTGGACTTATTTTTGCTTGAATTTGCTTCATTAAAAATAACAAATCTGCGTATGCTTTTCCATAAGGTATTACTGGACGATTATATTTATTAGCAAGTTCTATAATCTGCTGCATCGATACCATATCTTCACTATAACCACCTACTATTATTTTAGTATTTGGTTTTGCAAATCTAAATGTTTTTTCTACACTATCAGGTAGATATAATTTTTCAATTGCTCTACCACCACCCTTATCTTTACCTGCATCAGTAACCAATGCATTAATTTTACGTTTATTAAAAAGTTTTGGTAAATGTAAAAATCAAGTTCTACCAAAAATTCCTAAATCACCTTCAATATAATTAAACATAAACACATAATCACCATTTGGTGTAATAAAATCAAAACCTAAGTTACCTGGAGCGCTTCCTGGTAGTCCGATAGGTTGCACAAGTATGTTTCCAATTTTCTTACGGTCTGATAGAGCAATTAATTTATACGAATCATTTTTAATATTGTATTTATTAAGGCGTTCTTGGATGATTTGTTTATTTATAAAAGATGTATAAATTTTTAATCCTGGTATTTTCATTAAAAGTCACGGAAGTGCAGAAAAACTTTCATTACGAATATCTGTAATAAAAATACCTTGAATTTTTTTGCGATGTTTTTCTAAAAAAGTAAAATCAGGAATTAGTGTATCAACACCATTATTAGAGTTAATTGGTATTTTTACACCTGCATTTACAACATATAAATCATCGTTGTAGTCTAAAACATAACAATTTTTACCATTTTCATCTTGCCCACCTAAAGCAAAAATATTTACTTTTTCCATTTGTCTCCTATGCTTATTCAATATAAATTCTTAATTTTAAAATAGTATATCTATTATAACAAAACAAAGTTAATTTTTATTTTTTTAATGATATTATAATAAAAAAGGCATAACTTATTATGCCAATCTTATTTAGTATTTTTCAATAAATCAATAAAACTTTTATGTTCTAATGAAGCACCACCAACTAAAAATCCATTGATATCAGGTTGTTTAGATAATTCTGCTATATTACTTGGTGTAACACTTCCACCATATTGCACTACCACATCTTTTGATGTGATTTCGTGGATATATTTACAAATATCTTGTGCTATTTCAGGTGTTGCAACCTTTCCGGTACCGATAGCTCAAATTGGTTCATATGCGATAACTACTTTTTTCAAATCTAAATCTTTTAAAGAAACTTCAAGTTGCTTTTTAATAACTTCTTTGGTTTGTCCTGCCTGATATTGCTCAAATGTTTCACCAACACATATAATTGGTTTTAAATGGTATGAAATAACTTGTTTTGCTTTTACATTTACTAACTCGTCTGTTTCAAAATGATATTTACGTCTTTCTGAATGTCCTAAAATAACATACGATACATCTAAATCGATAAGCATACTCGCAGATGTATCACCTGTATAAGCACCTGATTCATATGGTGAACAATCCTGTGCTGCTAAGCGAAATTTTTCAACTGTATTAACAACAAATGAACATAAATTAGCAGCAGGTACAGCGATACCAAATTCAATGTTTTTTGGTAATAATTCATTGTTAGAAAAATATCAATCACCAAATTTCTCAAAAAATTCCTTGGATTCTGAATAAGTTTTATTCATTTTTCAATTACCAATAATAAGTTTTTTCTTCATTTAACTCCTTTAAAGTATTTTACAGTATTTTTAAATTATTTTTATAAATAAGTTTATTTTATGTTCTGTTCTAGTTCATTAATGTATTTTAATTATAAATAAAATATGAATAAAAATCGTGGAATGTTTTTAGAATCAGTTTTGAATAAAACGATAGATTATTATTGAAGACATAAAATTGCTTATATTGAAAAGAAAGGATTGGATGTTACATTAAAAACAATAACTAAGGAAGGTAAGAAATTAGTAGTAAGAGATTCAAATATTTACAAAAAAAGTACTGTTGATTACATCGGCTGCTATAAAGGTATTTTTGTGTGTTTTGAAGCAAAAAGTTGTAACGAAGATCGCTTTGATTTAGCAAACCTTAAAGAACATCAAATAGATTATTTAAATAATATCAATTCAAATGGAGGGATAGCTTTTGTTGTTATATTTTTTTCACATGTAAATCGTTTTTTTAAAATTTATACAAGGTATTTATGTAAATTATTTAAAGATGGTATACATTCAATTAAATTAGATGATGTAATAAAAAATTCCAAAGAACTTTCTTTAGAATTTCCATGTATTTTAAATATACTGGATGACTAAGCTTTTAAATCGACTAAATCTCTTAAATATTTAGAAGGTTTATATTTAATCACACGTTTTTGTGGAACAACTTGCTCTTCTTTTGTAAATCTGTTTACTATTGTACGTTGTTTTTTAACCACTGTAGAGAAAATACCTAAGTGTGATAATCTAACTGTGTCTTCTGCAATTAATTGTTCTTTAAGAACAAAAACCATTGCATCAAGTACTTTTTCAACATCTTTTGGTGATGTCTCTAATCTATCAGCAACTTCCAATAAGAAATCTTTTTTTGTCATTTATTCTCCTTGTTAAATAAAATATAGGTATATTATAATACTTTTTCAAAAAAATGCCTATATTTTAGGGATAAAAGTTTTTTAACTGCCTGAAAAAGGAATTGCAAACAAAAAAAATGAAATAGCTATATTTATAACAATAATTAAAAATAATGAAAACTTTTTCCTAGCAAGATAATATGAAAACAAAATTCCTATCGGGACATATATTTTTAATAATATATTTCGATATCCAACAAAAAACACTTCTTTTTTTTCTATCGCATATTTAGCCAGCGATTTATTAAATGACACTTCAGGGACAAAGATAGCTAAAAATAACTGTAATGCGAGAGATAAAATAATTCCAGCAACAATTGGACGCATAATAATTAACATATTTTTTACAAATGTATTAGTTTTGAACTTATTAATATATTTCATTGCTAACACCATAATAATAATTGCAGGTAAGCAAAAAATAAGGTATGTTAAAAACATTGCTAAATAACCCCATCATTGTCCGTTTGCTATTATATAACCTGTAAAAAAAGCGAATTTTGTTGAAACTACGCCAGGGGTAGAATTTGCAACAGTGAATATTGTATTAATATGGTCATCATTAATATTTGCACCAAAGTTTTGTGCCAAAAACATTCATAATCAACGAAAGATTGGCATAAAAACTTGTCCTCCACCAAATACTGATAAGGAAATTAAAATCAAAAAAGGTAGAGCAACTAAAAAAGCCAAAATCATTATTTTCTTCCTAATTTAATTTGTTTTTTCTTTTTTCATAAAATCAAAAAAATTATTGAATATATTAATAAAACTAAAAAAATTGCTACTACCGGAATGTTATATGGTGCCGGAACAAAAAAACTATATGAAAATGCAAAGATAAAAATAGTAAGTCATAAAGGCATAAAAATTGCTTTATTTGCTTGTTTAATAAATCTAATTGCAAATTCCAACAAAAATGCAATAATTGCTATTAAAACACCTACTGATAGGATTCTTACATACTGAATTGGTATTTTATTAACTAAAATTAAAAAAGCAAAAGCAAGTAAAACATGGGGTAAAATTGCTATAAGTGTAATTAATGTTCCTTTTCATTTACCTAATAAATGAATTGATATATATGAAAGTGTTTGAATAACAGAAGCGCCTGGCAATAAATTGGTAACAATGACAATGTTTTCAAACTCTTCAAGTGTAATTCAGTTTCTTTTTTCAACTGCCTCTCTTTTAATAATAGGCATTAAGGCATTGCCTCCACCAAAACCTATAAAAGTAACTTTCAAAATAAATAAAATTAATTGTGTAATATTAACTTTTCTCATAATTATTTAAGTAAAAAAGCATACTATGTGTATGCAATTTACTTTTTCTTTAAATTATCTGAGAATTTTTCAAATTCAGAAGCTAAATCTTTAAAAGTTGCAGTTTCACCTGGTTTTAATGTTGAGCAATTTCCTTTACATTCTGGTTTTTTACATTTTGGACATGTTGATTCAGGTCTTTTAAGTTTGCATAATCCTTTGCAATCTGTTTTACCACAATGTGGACAGGTTTGTGATTTTTGTAATTTGCATTCACCCTTACACTCTTTTTTTCCACAGTGTTTACAAACTTCTTCTTTTTTCATTTTACATTCACCACGACAACTTGGTTTACCACATAATGGACAAACATATGCTTTTTGAAGTTTGCATTCACCTTTGCAACCTACCTTACCACAATTTGGACAAGCAATAGATTTTTCAGTAGTTTGCTTATTTAAATGACATTTGACATCCTTGCAAGTAACACCATTATGAGAATGTGTTTTATTTGTCTTACATTCTCCTTTGCATCCTATTATTCCACATGAACACTTTTCCATAATTATTCTCCTTTATTAAAGTTCGTTATATTGAGATTTAATTTGCAATATTTAATGCTCTATAATTTTACTATATTTAGATAATAAAATAATTAAAAAGCGAAAAAATGCCGTTATTTTATTAATAAAACAGGTTTTTAGTTTTTTGATAAATCCGAATTTTGATTTTCAAGCATTTCCTGCTGTTTTATTTCTTCAATTCTTCTGACAACAGAATAATATAAATCAACTAACTCTTGTTCTTGTTCTTCCAATGTTTTATAAGGATCTAAACTAAAATTATTTTTAACTTGTAAAAATACTGGGTCTGAAAGCATTTCTTTGGTAATAAGGGATTTTTTGCCAACATGATTTGAGAAAATACTTAACATAACATTGTATGCTATATCATCTAGTAATGCTTCAAAAAGTTTAGTTCCTTCATCGGTATAAATTTGATAAGGATTTTTTTGCGAGTATTGAACCAAATGCACATTTGAACGCAATTTATCCATACGGTTGATATGAGTTTGTCATTTATTATCTAAAACCCTTAGGATTGTAGCACGTTTTAAATCAACTAATTCTTCGTGTGATGTTTTTTCGGCTGCATTCTTAAGTCATTCTTGATATACACTTAAAACAATATTAGAAACATAATCTGGTAAATCGCTTTCATGAATCGCACTAATTTCTTGTAAATTAAATTCAAACTTAACTAACTGACCGATATTAGCATTTAAAAAACTTACTAAACCTTCATAATTATAAATTTTATTATGAAGTTGATATTCACCACTTTTCACTATTGCACGAGCTGATGAAGCAATCATTCTACGAACAATAAAATCAATATTAGGTGAACCCAAAATTAAATCACGCTGTGAGTAAATCAAATCTCTTTGCTGACGAATAACATCATCATAATGCAACACTGATTTACGCGAATCATAATTCAATCCTTCGATTTTCTTTTGGGCATGATTAAATGCGTATTTAGTATTTTTATCAGTTATTTCGCTTCCATCTTCGCTTTTGAAAGCATCTTTAAAAACATCAAAGGTTGAAAAACGACGCATTAGTTGATCATGCATAGAAATAAAGAATTTACTTGTTCCGATATCACCTTGTCTACCAGAACGACCACGCAACTGATTATCAATTCTTCGCGATTCAGCTTTTTCGGTTCCTAAAACATACAATCCACCTAATTTTAATGCCTCAGGTGATGGTTTGATATCGGTTCCACGACCAGCCATATTAGTAGCAATTGTAACTGACTTAACACTACCTGCCTTTGAAATAATTTCAGCTTCTTGAGCATTTTGTTTTGCATTCAAAACTGTATGTGGAATCCCTTTATGAAGTAGCATTCGGTGCAATAATTCAGATTCTTCAATCTGTGCAGTTCCTACCAATACTGGTTGTCCTTTATGATAAAGTTCTGCTATTTTTTCAACAACTGCATTTCATTTATCTTCATAACTTCCATAAATTGAATCAGGTTCATCAATTCTGGCGATAGGTTTATTTGTGGGAACTACATTCACTCGCATATTATAAATATCAATAAATTCTTGTTCTTCAGTTTTTCCTGTTCCTGTCATTCCACATAGTTTTTTAAACATTCTAAAGAAGTTTTGGTATGTTATTGTCGCTAGAGTCTTGGTTTCCGCTTCAATTTCAACCATTTCTTTTGCCTGTATTGCCTGTTGCAATCCTTCGGAATAACTACGACCATCCATTATCCGGCCAGTAAAACTATCAACTAGTTCGATTTTCCCTTCACGTACTATATATTCAACATCAACACGCATAATTTTATGGGCACGCAAAGCATTCTGAATCAAATGTATATGTTCAGAATTTTCGATGTTATAAATATTTTTAGTTTTATAAAAACGATTTGCTTTAGCAATTCCTTGGTGAGTTAAAGCAACAGCCTTTGATTCGTCGTCTATGATATAATCATCAGGGCCTAGGGTACGAACAAATTGGTCTGCAGAAAAATAAGTTGCTACATCTTCTTGTTCACCCCCTGAAATAATTAAAGGTGTTTTTGCCTCATCGATTAAAATTGAATCAACCTCATCAATTAAGCAAAACTGAAGCCCTCGCTGAACTTTTTCAGCAACATTTTGCACCATATTATCACGTAAATAATCAAAACCTAATTCTGAATGCACTGAATAAGTTATATCGCACGCATAAGCGGCTCGTTTGTGATCGGGATCTAATTGTGCTTTATTTATTCCTACGGTTAAACCTAAAAAGTTAAAAACTTGTCCCATTTCTTCAGCATCACGCACTGTTAAATATTCATTAACTGTTGAAACAATAGCGCCTTTACCCAATAAGGCATTTAAATATACAGGTGCAATTGAAGTTATCGTTTTTCCTTCACCTGTTTTCATCTCAGCAACAGAACCTAAATCTAATAAAAGTCCACCTAAAATCTGAACATCAAAAGGACGCTTACCTAAAACCCTTTTGGTAGCCTCCCGCGAAACCGCAAAAACATCATTACGAATTTCTTCTAATGTATGTCCTTCTGCAAGAAATTTCTTGAAAATTTCTGTTTGTTTTTTTAGTTCTTCATCACTAAGTTGTGAAACATATTTTTCAAGTTTATTTATCTGTTTTAAAGCACTTTCTGCAATTCGCATTTCAGTTGTTTTAAAATCTAACATCTTTGATAAATTCATATTATTTAATTATACTTAATTTGTTATTTTTTAATATATTTTATTTGTAAGTCTTATATATGCTGCTTGTGCTATCATAGCTGCATTATCTGTTGCATATTTTAATTTTGGTATGATAGTATTAGGGTGTAATTTAACAAATTCTTTGCGCAGTTCTGAATTCGCCGAAACTCCACCACCTAAAATTAATGTTTTAACTTTATATTGGTTCAATACAGCAGTTGTTTTTTCACACAAATATTCTATCGCTGTTTTTTGAAAACTTGCAACAACTTGGTTTATATCAATATCAATATTTTTCATTTTTTGATTATTTATATAATTCAAAACCTGTGTTTTTAAACCACTGAAGGAAAAGTCATATGGATTTTTAGTATGTGGTTTGCTAAATTTTATATATTCACCTTGATAAGTTTGTGAAATCTTATCAATTAAAACACCACCAGGAAAACCTAACCCAGATTTAACGGCAACTTTATCAAAACATTCTCCAACTGCATCATCCAATGTTTCTCCAATAATATCAAAATCAAAAACATCATGAGCAAGAATAAGTTGTGTGTGACCTCCCGAAACAAGTAAACATAAAGCAGGGAATTCAACATCTTGATCAATTGTTGCTGAAAACAAATGTCCGTGCAAATGATTAATTGGTATAGGCAATTTATTAATAGAAAGTGCTATGGCATAGGCGAATAAAAAACCAATTTGTAAGGTTCCTATTAATCCGGGTTCCTTTGTATAGGCAACGTAATCTATTGTCTCAATAGGATATTTATTAAAAATTATTTTTTGTAAAACAGCAATGTTCTTAACATGTTCTCTGGAAGCTAACTCTGGGATTGTTCCACCATATTCTTTGAAAATATCAATTTGTGAAATTGTGGATAACTGTAAAATCTTACCATCTTCTAATATTGCTAATGATGTATCGTCATGTGATGTTTCGATACCTAAAATACGCATTATTTACTTCCTATTTGTGGTTTTTTAATATATGTAGGTTCAACTTCTAATGGATGTTTTTTTGTAAAAATGTGTTGATAAGCAAGGAATTTGGAAATAACTTTCTGGTAATTAATGTTATCAAGGGTTATATTATCTGTTGCATCAATAACTTTAGTGCTTTCAAAGATATCTTCTGTTTTTAAGAACATCTGTTTATCAAAAAAATAAACTTTTTTTCCTTGTGCATCGGTGTAAAAAGTATCTTTATCATTTTGCATCATCAAAAGTTCAAATGTCGTAGTTGTATAAAAATCAATATTATTAGCCAATGCTAGTGTTCTAAAGAAAACAAAACCAACTCGAACTCCTGTAAAAAAACCAGGACCTAAATTTATATATAAACCATTAATTTCATTAATTTTTATATTAAAATCATTGAAATATTTAACTATTAAATCTATCTTTTTTTTATAATTTTCTAAAATCACTGATTTTATTAAATTAAAATTAAGGTCAAATAAAGCGATACAAAAATCTTTTCCAGTGGTATCCAAAAATAAATTATACAATTTCAATTTTATACTTTCTTGTATTATCAAAACTTATGTCAACTTTTACATATGCATCAAAAAGTAAATTCTTTTTTTCCGGTCATTCAATAGCTACAATATTGTCATCAAAGTAATCTTCAAATTCATCAATATCACCTTTATATATATATAAATCAATATGAACTAATCCGTTATAAACTTTCATATAATTAAAACTAGGTGATGTAATATTTTCTTTTATTCCTAATAACTTACCTAGAACTTGTACAAAAGTTGTTTTTCCTGCACCTAATTCACCAGATAACAAAAGATACTTTTTTAGCTTTATTATAGGTAAAAAAGTTTGAATATTCTCTTTTAGTTGTTCTAAATCGTTAGCAAAAAAACTATATTCTTTCATATTCTTTCAACGAATCAACAATATTTTCACCTGTCCCAATTACTATCGCTTCTGGCCCAGTATGAATAGCAACAACAGTAGGGATTGGAAAAACTAGAATGTTACCATCATAAGAATTTTTATAATAATCAATAATTTCTTGATCAAAATCACCATTTGCTGTTAAAAGAACTAAATCTCGGTTTTCTTTTAACTCTAATTTGCGGTTAATTTCATCAAAAACACTTTTTAAAAAGATTCTCCCTTTTCCTTGTTTAACTAATTTACCCTCACGAAAACGAATTAATGGAACTATTTTTAAAAGTTTTGCTAAGGTTGCTAATGCTGGTGTTAAACGACCTCCACGAACTAAATAATCATTATATTTAGGTATCAATGTAATATCTAAACTTTTATTTCAGTCGGATACATTTTTAATCGATAAGTCTACATCGTTGCTCAGAGCAAACTCTTTTTTAAATCTTGAAACTTGATCTAAGACTGTAAAAGAAAGATTTAAAGAAGCAATCACCTTAAGTTTAGGAAATTCCTGCTCAAGGTTTTTTAAAATCTGATATTGGCCCGATAAATGCATTGAAATAGGGAATACAACTAAATTTTCATATTCATTAGATAATTGGGCAAATAAATCACTTGCATAACCAATTGGTGTTGCAGATGTTAAAACATTTTTAGTATTCTTATTAAATACTGTAAACAAATTGTCTTTAGTTATTTCAATACCATCTTGATATGATTTTCCATCTATTTGGATAATAAGTGGTAAATAATAAAATCCTAGTCTTTGTGCTTGTTCTTTTGTCAGCCCACTAGAGGAATCAATAATAATTGCTAGTTTTTTCATACTTATCTATTATAATAAAAAATGTTATAATGTTAAATATGATTATATGTAATAATTTAAATAAGTTTTTTTCTAATACATCTATTATATTCGTGGATGCAAAAGTAGTTATAAATAAACAAATTAGAACACAGAATGCAATATTTTTCATAGATTCGCAAAACAATGTAAATTCAATTAATCTGCTTGATAATAAGTTGCTTGATATTAAGGAAAATCAAAGTTATTTTACTTTAAACACAGAGCAAAAAAGTATATTGATGCAAATTGCTAAAACAGAAGGTCTTGTTATAAAAGATGAACAAAAATTTATTTATGGAGAAATTATAGAAAGAAATAATCATCCTAATAGTGATAAATTATACATTCTTAAAATAAATATAAATAAAGATAAATTAATTCAAATTGTAACAAATACAACTGATTCACAGGTTGGTAAAATAGTAGTTTTAGCACTTCCTGGAACAGTTATTAATGATGGTAGCGCTGTTTTATTAAGCAAACTTTTAGATGTTGAAAGTTTTGGGATGTTAACAGGTTATAAAAGCCTAGGATTAAATGGTGATGGTTTAATTTTTGGAACTAAAAACGATATCGGAAAGGACTTTGGATTTTAATGAAAAATATATTAAAAGAATTAAATAATCGTGGTATCTTAAAACAACATAGTAATATTGATAAATTTAATAATTTAACTACAAATGATGCTGTATATGCTGGATTTGACCCTACTGCAACTAGTTTGCATTTAGGTAATTATCTGCAAATTTTAACCTTACTTCGTATGCAAAAAGCAGGATGAAATACTATTGCAATCCTAGGTGGTGCTACCGGGATGATTGGTGATCCTTCGTTTAAAACCAGTGAAAGAAAACTACTTGATGAAAAAGAATTAATAGAAAATAAAAATAAAATCAAAATGCAGCTTGAACATTTTGGATTATATGTAGTAGATAATTATGAATTTTACAAAGATATGAATTTAATTAGTTTCTTAAGGGATGTAGGAAAATTAGTTAATGTAGCATATATGTTATCAAAGGATTCAGTTGCTAATAGAATTGAAAATGGATTAAGTTTTACTGAATTTTCTTATCAATTAATTCAAGGATGAGACTTTATTCGTTTATATCAAGATTATAATGTAAAAATTCAAGTAGGTGGTTCTGACCAATGGGGAAATCTTTCAACTGGATTAGAAATGATTTCAAAAAAAATAGGAAACGATCATCAAGCATTTATTTTTACAACTAACTTATTAACAGATGAAAATGGAAATAAATTTGGTAAATCAACTGGTGGTGGAAGTTTATGACTTGATAAAAATATGACTAAACCTTATGATATGTATCAATTTTTATATAAGCAACCAGATAGCCAAATTGAAAAACTTTTAAAATGACTAACATTTTTATCACTTGATGAAATCGAGAATGTTATGCAAAAACATATTAAAGATCCAGCAAATCAATATGCTCAAAAGGTTTTAGCATACGAAGTTATAAAAGACATCCACAGTGAAAATGATGCTAAAATATCGCAAGCAACAAGTGAAATTTTATTTAATAAAAACTTTGATATCACAACTTTATCAATAGATATAATCACTTCTTTAAAAAATCAAATTCCTACTTTAACTGTTAAAAAAAATAACAATATCATAGAATCGTTGATTGAAAAAAAATTAGTTCACTCAAAACGTGAAGCTCGTGAATTTATTGAAAAAAAAGCAATTAAATTAAATAATGTTGAAGTGAATTTACAAACAACTTTTCAATCCAAGCTTTTTGATGGGAAGTTTGCTTTATTACATATCGGTAAGAAAAAGGTATTTTTGATAGAAATTGTTTAGAATTTACACATTTTTCTTCTAAGTAGAAGAAAATTACTTCACAAAAGTCTCTGCAAATATTTGCTTTGACTTTTTAAATTTTTATGCAAATTTTGTATAATATAACAAGTTATTATGACAAATAAAGAAAGGACAATATGGCAAATTTAGTTAATAACAGAGAAGCACATCATCCAGATGGATTTCAACCAAATGTAGATTCAAGACCTACTGCTGCAACAACATCAACAGCATCAAAGGTAATTTTCTGAATCCTTGGAATTCTACTTCTATTTAGTGGTGTAATTTATTATTTTGTAAAAAGAAATAGTTTTAATAGAATGCAATTACAAACAAATGAATCAGCTTCAACAATTGATGTGTTCTTAACACAACGTTATGACACATTAAACAAACTTGTTGAAATTACAAAAAGTTACAGCAAGTATGAAAATGAAACATTTACACAAATTGCAAAAATGAGATCATTAGTAAGTCAAGGTGGAGTTGCTAATGCAAATGAAATCGAAAAGCTTAACACAAGTGTTTTCGGAAGATTGATGGCAGTTTCTGAAGCATATCCAGAACTAAAAGCAATGGATGCTTATAAAGAATTAATGAATCAATCAACATATTTAGAAAGAGAGCTTCAAGCAGCAAGAAGACTATATAATAAAGATGCTAACATCTTTAATAAAGAGATTTTCACATATCCTGCTTCAATTATTGCAGCGATGTTAAAGCTCGAAACTCTTCCTTTATATGCAGCATCTGAACAACAAAAACAAGATGTTTCAATGAAAGGTTTATTTTAATAATAAATAGTGAGAGTTGTTCGCGATTATCAAAAGTTTGCTGATTATAAAAATAAAGCAGACGAAAAACTTCTACCAATTGTTACAACAGTAGTAAATAACATACTAACTCCTGAAGTAATGAATGATTATAAAAAAGCATTTAAAAAATTCTGAGTATCTCTTTTAAGTACTATTATACCTGGTGTTGTATTCTTAATAATCGGTGCCATTATTATCAGTGTAGTAAGTAATGGTTTTATTCCTTTTTTTGTTTTTTTAATCTTATTCATTATTTCTATTCTAATTGGTGTTATTTTAGGTGCTGTCTATTGAAGAAAATTTTATCGTTTTAGGGTTAATTTAGCTCATGTATTAAAACAAAACTTAAACCAAGAAGCACTATATGTTGAATCATTTAATATCCTTGATGACGAAATGGATTATATACCAACAGAAGAAAGCACTGACTTTAAAGAAGCATTTAGACATTGTCAAGTTAGCAAAAAGGATTTACATAGATTTACAGTTGGTATTCCTGGTGGGGCATATATATCAGAAGTTAAAGAACCAAAACATTGTTTATTAATGAAACACTATCCACTTTCTCTTATAAATGTCCACTGAGTTTATGAAAGAAGAGATAGTAAAGGTAATCTAACTGAAGAAAAACATTACTATACCGGTATGCTTAAAATAGATACAAGATATCTTGAAGATAAAGCAATGGTATTTACATTAATGGTTGGAAAACTTGCTAGTGGTAGTGGTTTACAAAAAATTCAAATGGAAAACAAAGAATTCAACAAGTATGTTACACCAATGATAAACGATAGATTTAAAGCCACAATGATGTTTACACCATTATCACAAGAATTAATGCTTAAGCGTCTTAAAGATACCCAAGGTTCAAAAATTAAAAGATTTAATGTTTTTTCTACTGGAGATTTTATCTACTTAAACTATAATGTTGATTTTGGGTTTATGTATCTTAATGTCCCACTTCGTTTAAAAAACAAAGAAATAGTAATTAATAAAATTTATAACGATCTATTAATTGACACTTATACTTTATACTATATGCTTTCATTCATTAACATTCCAATTTACTTACAATAAAATAAGGTTTGCACCTTATTTTTTATTATCCAATAAATTATTTCAACTACTAATATAATCATTAATCTGCGAAAAGATTTTCTTATTTTTATCTATTTTTACTGATAAAAATGAATAAATAATATCACAAAGCATAAAATAAGAAATCTTTGAGCCTAGCACTCCAATACGATACTTTTGCTCAAGCGAATCAACATACAATAAATTCAACGAATGATTGCTTTGTAAACTCTGATTCTTTGTTCATACAGAATATGGAATATTATTTGTTTCTAAGAAGTTTATAACAAATTTTATTTCTAAAGTTGTTCCTGATTTAGATATCACTGTTACATGTACTTTTTTAAGTTGTAGCAATGAATTAAAGCTTAAAAAGGTATGTACATCACTACAATATAAAACATTAAATCCTATTTTTCTTAAATTATTAGCAAAATAAGCTGATATCATACCAGAATCACCAATGCCAAAAAATAGATTAATTTTGTATTCTAATAATGTGTTAATATACTTATAAATGTATTTATTATCTAAAAACTTATTTACACTTTTTTCAATTGTAAACATATAATGTGATTTAATATTAGAAATTACATCTGATAAATTTTCGCTTGATTCATTATTATTTCAATCAATACGATCATCTAAATATTGCAATCTTGCTGAAATATAGATTCTTATATCTTGAATATTTCTAAAACCTAATATTTTTGAAATACGAGAAATAGTTGCTTGTGACACATCAAGCTTATCAGATAATTGCAAAGTTGATAATTCTAAAAAACCATTAGGATATAAACTAATAAAATCGGTTAATTTTATCAATGATTTTATATGTTGATTTGATGTAATTATTTGCTTTAGATTATTATCAAAAATTTCTTTTTTCATAGGTAAAAATAATTATATATTTTGCTTATAAAAATGCAAATTATTTTTGTGTTTTATGCTTTTTATGTTTCTTTATTTTGCAATATTTTTTTCTTTATTCCTCTTCTTTATTTTAATCAATCTTATTATAAAACTATATAATACAAAAAGATGACACATCTGTGTCATCTAAATTATTATAATTCTGCACCTTTATTTGATGTAATCTGGTTATTAATACTTTCTGCTTCGACTCCAACTATTGCTTGAAATGATTTTTCAGAAACTTTTACTAAACCAAATACACCTGCTTTTTTCAAATCTTCTTCAGATACTTTACTTCCATCTTTAACTTCATAACGAAGTCGTGTTGAACAGTTTTCAAAAGTTGTTATATTATCTCAGCCACCAAAAGCTTTAACAATATTTCTTGCTTTTGTTGAAAAGCTACCATCATTTGCTTCTGGTGAGACAACTTCTTTTATTTCTTCTTCTGAACGTATGATACCTTCACCACGACCAGGTGTTGATAAGTTAAATCCTTTGATAAATCCAACCCCTACACCAAAGTAAGCAGCAGCAGTTACAAATCCAATAGGGAAAATTCATCCTGGGTTAGCAAATACTCTTGCTGCGCCTGTATAACCTGATTCATTGATTATTCTTAATGACTTAGGTATTGATGTAATGTAGTCTAATAATCCAGCTGAAAATCCAAATCCTAATTGTATTCCAAATGCTCCTGTTATAAATGCAAAGATACCTGTTAAGATTGCATGTGATAAGTATAAAAGTGGAGAAACATATAAGAAAGCAAATTCAATTGGTTCTGTAATACCTGTTAAAAAGCTTACAATTGCTGCTGAACCATATAATGAAGCAACTTTAATCTTTTGTTCTTTGGTTTCTGCTGAATAAACAAATGCACCCACTAAGGCAGGCAATCCGAACATCATCATTGGGAAGAATCCTGCTTGGAAGATACCGCCTGGGTTGCCTTTTGCTTGTCCTTGTAAGAAAATAAGAATATCACCATTAACAGTTTGTGATGGATTACCTTCTTTTGGTCATTCACCTAATTGGAATCAGAAGATGTTATTTGGAATATGATGTAATCCGAATGGAATTAAAAGTCTGTTTAAAAATCCATATACACCCATTATTCCCGCTCTTGTAAAGCGCGCTTGTGCTGATAAATTAAATGATTCACCTTGTTTTGATGTTACGGCTTTTGACATCGCTTCTGAAATAGCAAAAATCACATAACCGATTCAAGGGAAAATAACTGCTCAAACAATTGTAAATAATGTTGATGCAATAATAGCAACTGCTGGAACTAATCTTTTTCCACTAAAGAATCCTAATACTTTTGGCAATGTAACATTGTTTGAACGATTATATACAAATGCAGTTAAAGCACCTACTACAATACCATTAAGTACATTTTTAGCAAGAACGTCATCTGTTTTCTTTCCAAAAATTGTATGAAAACCGGTAGAAACTACTTGATAAGTTCTAGTAAATTCTTTAAATCCTGTTCCTGATTTTGTATCTTTTGGCGAAGATGCTACAAAATCCTTAATAACACCTGTATCAGTATCTACATAACCTTTATGTACAAACAAAGTTCCATAATACACATCGGTTAAAGCAACCATTAAAAAGGTTAATATCATTATTCCAATAAATCCAGCAAATGCTGCTTCACCCCGTTTGTCTTTTGTGAAAGCAAATGCTACACCTACTGCAAATATAATGTATAAGTTTGAAAATACTGCATCACCACTTTTTAATAATAATGATTGCACAAACTTACCAAACGGAGAATCACCTGGTAATTCTGCTCCGATTCTTAACAAGATCGCAGCAACCGGTAGCACCGCAATCGGAAACATCAATGCTGATCCTATACGTGAGAGTTTTGTCATTCATCCTTTAGCTAACCCACCTGAAAATGTTTTTTTAGCAGTTGTAGTCATTATTTACCTCCTGCTTTAGCTAAAAGAAGTTTTTTCTTCTTCAAAAAGAATCCATGTGAAGCAATTGTAGCGATAATTGCTCCAAAAAAGCTAAGAAAGAATAAGAATCCCATTGCCCCTATTACATCTGATCGAAATTTTTTGAAAGCAGCAACATATGCATCATAATGAGCACCTAGTTTTTCTTTTGAAAACCCGTGACTGTTTTCTGTGAAACCTCCAAATAATCCGATAAGTATGATTAAAAAGACAATAAATAAAGTTCATAAAATAATATAAACTCATTGCGACCAGTGCAAGTCTTTGAGTTTTTTTAAAAATTTATCCATATAACCTCACTGAGTGATTTACACTCTAAAATATTATAAAATCATTTTCATATACAAATGCTAAGATGAAAAAATTTTTCATATTTTTTGTTTTATTAATGATGTTTAATATAAAAAATAAAAAATTTTTTTATTTTACATATCAAATAGACTTCCATAATAAAATAATTGCGAGGTTGTTATGAACAAACATTTAGATACATTAAATTATAAACAGCTTGTAAATATTTTTGCTGAATCAAATAAAGATGTAATCAAAGCATATAATAATTTGAAAAAAGATATTATTCAACTTGCTAAGCAATGTGTTAAAGTCATCAAAAAAAACGGTAGAATATTTTATGTAGGTGCTGGTAGTAGTGGAAGAATCGCTTTATTAGATGCTTTAGATATTTTACCTACATTTGGAGAGTTAAATTGATTCAAATACTCGATGGCCGGTGGAGATGCAGCAATCTTAGCGTCATTAGAAGGCTATGAAGATGATTATAACTTAGGTTACAGTGATGCAAAAAAAGAAAATATTAATAATAAAGATTTAATCATCGGTTTGTCTGCATCGGGAAATACTAAATATATAAAAGGTTTTTTTGTTTATGCAAAAACTACTAATGCAAAAACTACCTTGATAGCAAATCAAAAAAATGGAGACTGTGAATCTGTTTCAGATGATGTTATAGTTGGTGATGTAGGTAAAGAAGTTATTTCTGGTTCTACTCGTTTAAAAGCAGCGACTTTGCAAAAACTTATCTTAAACACTATCTCATCAATTACTGCTATAAAACTAGGTAAAGTATATGATGATTTAATGATTGACTTAATTCCTAAAAACGAAAAATTAGTTAAGCGTAGCATTGATATTTTAAAACAAATAACACATATATCTGCATTAGATGCACAAAAGTTATATTCAGAAGCAGATCAAAATATTAAAGTTGCTGCTATAATGCATTTAAATAAAGTCGATAAAATAAATGCGATTAAGCTATTAAAAAAATCACATAATAATTTAAGGGAAGTAATTGGATAATGAAAATAGAAAATGTTAAAATTATAAATTATAACAACATCATTGATTGTGCTGATATATATATAAAAGATCATAAAATACAAAAAATTATACCAAATCAAAATCAAGCAAAATATATAGCAGTTCCTGGATTTATCGATACACATATACACGGTTTTTATAATTACGATGTTATGGAAGGAAGCGATGCGGTTTCTGCTATTTCAAAAAAACTTGCTCAACATGGAACAACTGCTTTTATGCCTACATTGATGACAAATCAGTGACAAAATATTTTAGATGTTTTAGACGATGTGAGTAAAAATACTAAATATGTTGCAAGAAATTTAGGTTTGCATTTAGAAGGTCCTTTTATTGCAAATGCTAAAAAAGGAGCACATAAATTTGAGTATCTTAGAAAACCAACTGTTTTAGATATCAAAGAACTTATTAATGCATCACAAAACACACTAAGAAAAATATCATTCGATCCTGATGTGGTAGATATAGAAGTATTTAAACAGATGCAAAAACACAATATAATAGGGTCTATCGGACATTCAGCAACTGATTTTGAAACTGCATCAATCTTCTTTGATAATGGTTGTAAATCTGTATGTCACTTATGAAATGCTATGTCAGGAATCGACTCAAGAAACCCAGGTTTGCTTCAGGCTGCATTAATGAGCGAAAACACTTATGTAGAAATGATTTTCGATTTATTTCACATTTGTAAGCAGTCTATTTGATTCACTATCAAAAATAAAGGTTTTGATAAAATTATTGCTGTTTCAGATGCAATTAAACCTGCTTATTATAAAGATGGAGAAAATATTTCAGGTGATATCCCTGTTATAAAAGATGGATTAAAAATAACTTTAAAAGACAGTAATACTATTGCAGGTTCAGGTATCAGTATACACGATGCTTTTAAAAACTTATTGAGTATCAATGTAAATTCTTGTGATGCAGTAAAAATGACATCATATAATGCTGCTAAATACTTAGGATTAAATAAAAAGTTAGGTAAAATCAGGACAGGTTATCTAGCAGATATAGTATTAATGGATTATAATTGAAATATTAAAAGTGTTTATATTGATGGAAAAAAGGTAAACTAAGGAAAATATGAAAGTTATAATTAAAGAAAATTCAGATTTACAAGCTAAATATGCAGCAGATTTAATAGCAGATGCTATTAAATCAAGACCTAATTTAAACATTTGCTTTGCAACTGGTAACTCTCCTATAAAAACATATCAATTATTGATTCAAAAATATCAAAATAAAGAGATTTCTTTTAAAGATGTTACAACATTTAACCTTGATGAATATGTTGGAATTGATATAAAAAACCCTTGCTCATACCATTATTTTATGTTCAATACACTTTTTAATTATATTGATGTAGATAAATCAAATATTAATCTGCCAAACGGAATAGGAAATATTGGTTTAAATGCTAAAAAATATGAAAAGTTAATAGCAGAAAAAGGTGGTATAGATTTAATGATACTAGGAATCGGTATCAATGGACATATTGCATTTAATGAACCAGGTTCAAAAATCAATGATATAACTCGTGAAGTAATTTTGACTAAAAGTACTATAAATGCTAATAAAAAGTATTTTGACAATATAAAGTTAGTTCCAAAAACAGCTATATCAATGGGTATCGGAACTATATTAAAAGCAAGAAAAATTATTTTGTTAGCAGATGGAGATTCTAAAGCAGATGCAATTACAAAAACAATAAATGGTCCTGTTTGCTCGGATGTTCCTGCTAGTTTCTTACAAACACATAATGATGTAACTATAATTTTAGATTCAAAAGCAGCAAAATTATTATAAAACTTTCAATAAGGAAACCTTATTGATTTTTTGAATAATTTATTTTATATAAATCAATCATTTAGTAAATAAAATCATAGAATAAAGCCTTAAAAGCATAATCTTAATGATTAATGAATATAAAAAATATGGTAAAATATATTAATACAAAAAGCAATTTCTAAATTATATAAAAGAATTTGCTAAAATTATTGGTGCTTATGGACAGGACCTAGATGAAAGACTAGGCTATGGTTGGTTTTAGCGCTAAGACAAACTAAATTAATTTAAATCATAAACAATATGAAAGGAATATTAATATGGCAAAATTAGAATTTGATCGTAGTAAAGAACACGTTAACGTTGGAACCATTGGACACGTTGATCACGGTAAAACAACTTTGACTGCTGCTATTGCTACAGTTTTATCTAAAAAAGGACTTTCAGAAGCTCGTGATTATGCTTCAATCGATGCCGCTCCAGAAGAAAGAGCTCGTGGAATTACAATTAACACAGCACACATTGAATATCAAACTGAAAAACGTCACTATGCTCACGTAGACTGTCCTGGACACGCTGACTACGTTAAAAATATGATTACCGGAGCAGCTCAAATGGATGGTGCTATCTTAGTTGTTGCTGCAACCGATGGACCAATGCCTCAAACTCGTGAACACATTCTTTTATCAAAACAAGTTGGTGTACCTCGCATCGTTGTATTCTTAAATAAATGTGATATGCTAGAAGGTGATGAAGGTGCAGAAATGATCGACCTTGTTGAACTTGAAGTTCGTTCACTTCTTACAGAATATGGATTTGATGGAGATAATGCTCCTGTTATACGTGGTTCTGCATCATTAGCATTATCAGGTGATGCAAAATGAGAACCAAAAATTATGGAATTAATGGATGCAGTTGATACATACATTGAAACACCTATTAAAGACTTTGAAAAACCTTTCTTAATGGCTGTTGAAGATGTATTCACCATTACAGGACGTGGAACAGTTGCTACAGGACGTGTAGAGCGTGGAACACTTAAATTAAACGAAGAAGTTGAAATCGTTGGTTTAAAACCTACTAAGAAAACAGTTGTTACAGGAATTGAAATGTTCCGTAAAAACCTTAAAGAAGCACAAGCTGGAGATAATGCTGGATTATTACTTCGTGGAGTAAACCGTGAAGATGTTGAACGTGGACAAGTTTTAGCAAAACCAGGTTCAATTATCCCTCACACAGAATTTGAAGCAGCTATTTATGTTCTAAAAAAAGAAGAAGGTGGACGTCACACACCATTCTTTAAAAACTATAAACCACAATTCTACTTCCGTACCACTGATGTTACTGGTGGAGTTGAATTTGATGCAAAACGTGAAATGGTTATGCCAGGAGAAAACGTTAACTTAAAAGTTAAATTAATCGCTCCTATCGCTGTTGAAGCAGGAACCAAATTCTCTATCCGTGAAGGTGGACGTACAGTTGGTGCTGGTTCAGTAACAAAGATTATTAAATAAACAATTTAAAAATCGGGTTTATATCCCGATTTTTTAATGCTTTGCAAACAAAAACAAGCATATATGCTTGTTTTAATGAATTATTAAATCCCTATGTCTTTTAAGGTCTCTAATTTTGCTCTCTGGTATCAAACTACCGATAAGCAATAAAGCAATTCCGGTGAAAATTAATGAATCAGCAAAATTAAATGTGCCATCTCTATTTAAAAAAGGTATAAAGAAGATGTCTTTAACATAACCACTAAAAATAAAACGATCTAACATATTACCTAAATCACCTGCCAATATTATTCCTACAAATATTGCACGTATTTTATTATGTTTATCTAAAAACAATCCATATGTTAAAATAAAAATAAACAAAATGATTGAAATGGTTTGAATTAAAGTTGTATTACGAGTTTTAGCAAAAGTAATTCCACCGTGTCAGATGCTTCGTATCCCAAGTAGTGGCGAAACTGTGTAACTATTTAATATAGATTCAGCAGGAAATCTTTGTCTATTATAAGATACTTCAAAATTTTGATCCAAAGTTTTTATTGAACCGTGATTAAATAATAGATTCTTTGTCATCTGATCTATAAATAAAAAAACTATTAATGAAGCAAAAATAAATATATATGTTATTAAAATACGTTTTTTATTTACAGATAAGTAGTTTTTTAATATTTTTATTTTTTTATTCATGAAACTCTCTTACAATTTGCTCACATTGATTACATAAATCATTTTTAACATTTTCTTTATCAAAATGATTTCAACATCTTAAGCATTTTAATGAATCAAATTTTTCAACTTTTAATTCATTTCCCTGTGTTATTTTTCCTACCATTAATAATGTTTTTAAATCAAGTTTAGCTATTAAATCAGATGTTTTAGGTAAAAATAATTCTAATTCATTTGATCGCTTCACTAAATTAGCTTTAATCGCATTTTCAATTAGCACATTAACTTTATCACGTAGTTCAAAAAATTCTTTATATGAAGTAATTAATGCTGCATCATATGCTATTTCAGAAAGTTTTGGTAAATTTTCTAAAAATACTGATTCATATTTATCTTTTTTATCAAAGAACTCATATGCTTCTTCGGATGTGGTAGGTAAAATCGGAGCAAGCGCTATTATAAGAAATTCGACTATCTCATACATATTTGCAAGTGTCATAAGTCGTTGTGGATCGTTTAATGAACGAACATACAAAATATCTTTGGTAACAGACAAATAGAAGCTAGAAAGCTCAACAACATAGTTTGAAAGCAGTTTTACAACCATTAAAAACTTATATTCGTCATATGCTTTAATTACATTGTATTTTAATTCTTGAAGTTGTTGATAAATAAACATATGGATTCCGGTTCTTTTAATGTCTTTAGAATATTCAAAATTATTTAAGTTACCAAGCAAGAATTTAATGGTATTTCTTAATTTACGGTATATTTCGGTATTTTGATTTAAAATATCTTCACTTATTGAAATGTCACCTTGATATTCTGAATTTGCAACTCATAATCTTAAAATCTCTGCACCACGTTTATTGATAATATCAGAAGGTTCAACTGAATTACCTTTTGACTTAGACATCTTATTTCCCTTAGCATCTACAACGAAACCATGTGATATAAGATTTTTATAAGGTGTTAATCCTTTATATGCAACTGAATTAATAATTGATGAGTTGAATCAACCACGATATTGATCAGTTCCTTCTAAATATAAATCATATGGTGATTGTAAATTCGGTTCAATTACAGCAGCTACACTTGAAACACCTGAATCGAATCAAACATCCATAATGTCTTTTTCCTTAGTAAAACCTTGATTTTGATATTTTAAAGGTAATAATTCTTCAGTTGATTTTTCTCATCAAATATCAGTTCCATATTTTGCTACTAAATCTATAACATGATCAAATAATTCTGAATCAAAAACTGGTTTTCCATCCTTATCATAAAAGATAATTAGTGGAACTCCTCAACTTCTTTGACGTGAAATAGTTCAATCAGAACGATTTTGGATCATTGAATATAAACGTTTTTTCGGTCATGCTGGATAAGTAGTAACATTATTTTCAATTTGATCTAAAATTTGCTCTCTAATTTTGTCAATTGAAACAAATCATTGTGGTGTCCCGCGAAAGATAATTGGTTTATGAGTTCTTCAATCATGTGGGTATGAGTGCTTAAATCTTTCAAAGTGTAATAATTTGTTTGCTAAAAATTCTGATATTTTCTTATTTGCATCCTGATAAAACATCCCATCAAAATCAGTATTGGTATTTTCAATATAACCTTTATCACAAATATGCATAATCATCTGTAACTTATTTTTTTGTCCAATTAAAAAGTCATCTTCACCAAACATCGGAGCAATATGAACTAAACCAGATCCTGATTCAACACTAACATGATGTCCGATCACTAATGGAGCATGAAACTTCAAAATTGGTGTTAAATATTCAATATTATAATTTAAAATTTGCGAACCTTTAAAAACTGAAACAATATCATATGTATCTCAACCACATTTTGATGCAACAACAGTTAATAAATCAATTGCAATAATATAAAAACTTCCATTATTTTTTACACGAGCATATTCAATATCTAAACCAATTGCTACCGCTGCATTAGCCAATAATGTTCATGGAGTTGTAGTCCAAATCATTAAATTATCACCAGTTTTAACATTTTCAAAATTACTTGCTACAACTTCAAAAGCAACATATATTGATGGTGAAATTACATCTTGGTATTCTACCTCAGATTCGGCTAAAGCACTTTGGGAACTAGGTGATCAAAATACAGGCTTTAATCCTTTATATACCAATCCATCCATTACCATCTTTTTAAAAACCTTTAGCTGCATAACCTCATATTGTTTATCTAAGGTTATATATGATTTTGAATAATCGGTAAATAATTGCAAGGATTTAAGTTGGTTTCGTTGGTTATTAACTTGTTGTAAAGCATATTGAGCTGCTTTTTTACGTAAAATTACAGGATTAAGTTCATCCTTATTTAATTTGCTCTCAGTAAGCATTTTATGCTCTATTGGTAAACCATGTGTATCTCAACCAAGAACAAATGGTGAATAAAACCCTGATAAAGATTTATATCTAACAATAATATCCTTTAAAACTCTGTTTAATGCATGACCAACATGAATACCTCCATTAGCGTATGGTGGACCATCGTGCAAGATATACTTTGGGTTATTTTTATTTTTTGATAATACTTTTTGGTAAATTTTAGAACTTTCCCAAAACTGACGATATTTTGGTTCTTTAACTAATAAATTAGCTCTCATTTCATAATCAGTTTTTGGCATATTTAATGTCTTTTTATAGTCCATATTTTTCTCCTTTTTTATATCTATATATTTTAGCAAAAAAATAAAAATTGCTATATTTTATAAACTAATTTACTGCAGTTTATAAAATATAGCAATTTTTGATGGTGGCTCCGGCAGGAATCGAACCAGCGACACACAGAGCTTCAATCTGTTGCTCTACCAACTGAGCTACAGAGCCAATGGCGGTCCAGACGGGGATCGAACCCGCGTTCTCCTCCGTGACAGGGAGGCGTATTAACCACTTTACCACTGAACCATTGGTTGCGGAAACAGGACTCGAACCTGTGACCTTCGGGTTATGAGCCCGACGAGCTACCAAACTGCTCCATTCCGCGATATGTTCTATAAATTCATATTATGTTAAGTTATGGTGGCGGGTGATGAGGGATTCGAACCCCCGCGGGCCGTAAAGCCCCTGGCAGTTTTCAAGACTGCTCCCTTCAACCGGACTTGGGTAATCACCCATATTGGTGGACCCAACAGGATTCGAACCTGTAACCAACCGGTTATGAGCCGGTTGCTCTAACCGTTGAGCTATAGGTCCATTTCCGAATTTATAGATTTTTTGGTAGCACCAAAGAGAGTCGAACTCTTGACCTTCCGGGTATGAACCGGATGCTCTAACCAACTGAGCTATAGTGCCATAAATGGTGGAGAGTATGGGATTCGAACCCACCACCTCCTGCGTGCAAGGCAGGCGCTCTAGCCAAATGAGCTAACCCCCCGAAATGGTGAAGAAGACAGGATTTGAACCTGCGACCACTACAGCCCAAATGTAGTGCTCTACCAAACTGAGCTACTTCTCCGTGTATTGGCTATAGTATTATACAATAAAACTATATATATCAAAAAAACTTTTCTTATTTATTGCTAATATATTTTAGCATAATTTTGTAAAAATAAAAACATAAAATTTTAGATTTTTATTTTATCATTCTTGCTATATTAAAATATTTTTATGTTAATTAAATTTCTTTATTCTTTTTTGTGTTTTCAATTAAAAAAATGCCCCTTAGGCATAGTCCTTTGAAAACTGAATAGTAATTATAATTCATTAGAATGTCTTGAATACATTTACTTTTAAACCTATCAATTTATTAGTAATGGTCAGCT
>NZ_JBTHHK010000010.1:0-34392 GCF_054353875.1 Mycoplasma sp. 4013
TGTAAGGACTTAAAATTTCTCCCAAAAGATCCTGTTCTCAAGCGTGAGTAAATTCTTTGAATCGTAAAGAAGGAACAAGAATGTTCTTTGACATTATTTGTTCCCTAGAATTTTAATTAATTCTGAAATACCTTGCATATCTGATTCTTCACCTTTAAGATCAGAAAGAAGTTCAATAAGTTCATTTTCTTTTTGAGCAATTTGGTTATTAATATCACTTAAAGTATCAAAATATTTATCTGAAAGTGTTTCTAGTTTAGAAATTAAGTTATTGATAATTACATTATGTTTTTCAAAAATGATGTCTTCAAAATTATTATTTCATTGTATTTTAATAAGTTCTAAAAATTGTTCTTCACTAATATTTTGTAGGAAGTTAGCAACTGCAGAGAAAAGTTGTTGTTGTCGTTCTTTAAGTTGTTTATTTATTGAAACTTTTTGGTTATTTAAATCATCTGCTTTAAATAATTTATATTCAAATGATTCTTCATCTTGATTTTTATCTGCTTTTTTAAGGTATTTAGAAATTTCTGGGAATTTAAAATCACCAGTTTTACCAAATAATGAATCGTTTTTATCTTCTTCATCAATAGTTTCTAAAATTGAAGAAATTTGTGAATCTAAATTAGAAATTTCTTCATTTAGATCTTTTATTTTGTTATTTAAGTCGACAAAATAATTTTCACTAATAACATCGATATTAATCAAATGACTTTCTAATTTTGAAATCTTTTCATTCTTAGTTGTTTCAATCTCAGTAGTTTCTTCAATTAAGACTTTAAAATCAGCATCAACATATTCATTGATTATATCAATAGTAGGTTTGATATTTTTATGTACATAATCTAGTAAGATTTGGAATAATTCATATTTGTCTAATAATGGAATATCATTAAGTTTTTCAAATACATAATTTGAAATAGCATAATCTAAATCAATATCTTTGATTTTTTTGATGTTATCTACTGATGTAGCAAATGAATTTGTAAGATCTTTAAAATCAGTAACAATTTGCTTAAAGTGTGCTTGGTAATTTTTAACATCTAAATTATCTTTGGTGGCTTCAGAAATCTTTTCCTTAGGTATTAAGTTATAATATGCATCATTTACTTTGGTAGTTAATTGATTAAAGAGAGAATCAAAAGTATTTCAATAATCATTTAGTTGTTTTAATTCTGTTAATGGAATTCCACCAAACATTGAAGCATATAAATCGTAGGTATCTTCTTTTTCAAAGTTATCTATATATCTTGAGATATTTAAATTAAAGTCATTATCCTTGATTTCTTGTAAAGAAACAACCCTTGAAAAGTTAGCAATATCTGTTTTGGCTTTATATGCATCGGTAATCTTTTTAATATGTGAGCTTTCAAGTTTGTTATTTTTACCATCTTTGATAAATAATTTGGACGCATCGATGAATTGGATGTTTGAATCTGATTTGTTTTTCTTTAAAATCATTATGATGGTAGCAATACCGGTTCCAAAAAAGATGTTAGCAGGTAACCCTATAATAGTTTCAATTTTTTGATTTTCAATTAATTTTCTGCGGATTTCTTTTTCACTACCCCCTCTAAATAATACTCCATGAGGTAATACGATAGCCATAACCCCATTGGAAGCAAGGTGATAAAGTTCGTGTAATAAGAAGGCATAATCTGCTTTAGATTTAGGTGCTAAACCGTATTCATTATAACGAGGATCGTTTTCTTTTCCTTCTGGGCGCCAGTGTTGTGAGTAAGGCGGATTTGATACAACTGCATCTACAGAAATAATATTCCCACCATTTTCAATAATAGGTCAATCTTCTTCGAGTGTATCACCGTTACGAACATTAATATCAGCTGAATTAATGTTCTTCATTATTAAATTCATCCGAGTTAGGTTAAAAGTCGCTTTGGTAATTTCCTGAGCATAATATGTTACAGAATTTTCATCTTTACCATACTTTTTAAATGCTTCTCCGATGTTTAAAAGCAGCGAACCAGATCCAGATGTAGGATCATATATACTAATTCTGTCGCGATCTTTAAAGTTATATGAAATTATATCTGACATTAAAATTGAAACTTCATGTGGTGTATAAAACTCCCCCCCCTTCTTTCCGGCAGTTGAAGCGAATTTACCGATTAAAAACTCATATACATAACCTAAAACATCATAGTTTTGTTTTGTTACCGGGATTTCATTCATTTGTTCCATTAACTTTTTAGCATTTTTGGTTTGTTCTTGTTTGTTACTTCCAAGATTATTTAAATCCTCAGGTGTTGTAATGATAATATCTCTAAATAGATTTTGATATTTATAATCTTGATAAATATTTTTGTTAAATCTATTGAAAGCATCTTCCATATTATTGATGCTAAAGTCGATTTGTTGACCATATTTATTTGTGGTTCATACTTGATATAAGTCGTTATAAAAAATAAAGTAACCTAAATATCTTTTAATTTCATCAATTTGTGTTTCGATTTCATCAGTTTCCTTTTTAGGTAATCCTAATAAGTTATAATTTGACTGTAATTTTGAGATTTCTTCAATTGATAAACCCAAATCATTTAACATATAATCAATTTGTTTTTGTGAAAGGAAACTGTAAAATAAAAATGATAAGATAAAGTCCTTGTATTTATATGCTTCAAGGTTTTTTCTTAATTCATTTGCTGCATTTCATATTTTATTTGCTAGTTCTTGTTTGCTTAAAGTTTTAAAATATTTATTTGACATTTTGCTCCTTAATTTCTGATATTAATATAATTATATAGAATAATGACTAAAGACCTTATTATTTCTGGGTTTTTTTAATCATTTTATAGTTTATTTGACTTTGGGCAAATTATGCAGTTTAATCAGTTGATTTTTTTGCATGATTAGTTTTTGAATTAAAATGCTGTGAAACATTTTAGATTTTGTTTAAAAATAAACCTGTTCAATGCACAGAACAGGTTTACATTTTAGCGAGCATTTTCATTATTCTATCCACTTCTTCTCATTGTCCTATGTCTTTAAGTCATTGATCTGTTGGATAATCTCTTAAGTATTTTGCTCTTTTTTTAATATCTTCTATAGTAAGTTTACCTTTATTTATAATCATAAATCTCTCCATTTAAAATTTATATATATTTTACATTAATTTACATTAATTTTCAGAATTATTCTTAATTTTATTTATTTTGTAATAATCTCGGTATTATTTGAAATTACAATGTTCTTCTTTATTCAATTACGTATTTCTGTTTTTGTCCTTTCTTATCTTTCTTTTACTGGTAAATTTTCATATTTCAATCGTATTTCTTCAATGCACTTTTTCAAATAATCTGCATCAGTTAAATCTGTTATACTGTTATTTAGATTCTTATAATCATTTATAACATCTTTATAATTTCTGTTTTGAAGTTTATATACGAAGCAATAAACTACTCTTTCATTTTTTAATTTATAGATATTAATTTTCTTTGATGTGCTTAATTTGAAGTAAAAACCACAAAAACGGACTAAGTTTATCAAAAAGAAATATGCAATTCTTTTGTTACCGTTAATAAGTTTGTGACATTCTAATAATGAAATAAATAATTTAGAAAAAAAGTCAAATATATCATTTATACCATATTCACAATGACGTAGTAAGTAATAAATATGTGTATCATCTGCATTAATATATTTAAAATCTTCTACTTCTTCAGATCAATTATTTTGAAGAAGTTCGAAAGTATTGATAACCGTCTCGGTTATTAATTGATGAAGTAACTCAAAATCATTCGTATCAGAGAAGTCAATTTTATTATAAGATATTGAGCATTTATTTACTTTTGCTTTATATTTTTTTCTAAAATAATATTCATCATTTAATTTAAACACAGATGAACTTAGGTATTTATCTAAAAATTTATCAAAATTTTCTTCTTCTTTTTTAGTTATATAAATTTCTAATTCATTCATAACTTTATTATACATTTTTTAACTAACTGTTTTTTACTTATTTAGTTCTTTTTTTGGTATTCTTTGAGTTATAACAATTTATTATATCAATTATTTTATTTCCTTTAAAAATCAAGGTATTGCATACTTATCAGGATTAATAGAATTTAATCTAAATATCTGTGAAGCAAATGAATGTGTGTTAGGTAGAGCAAGTGGATTTTGCCTATTTCAGTTAATACCCATATAATTAAGATTATATGCATCCAAATATTGATGACGTGTAAAATCAAAACCACCTCCAGCATTTAACAATCCCATCATAATATCACCTGCTAAGTAGTTTCCAGCACCGGAGTGTCCTGATTCGGAAAGTAAAGGCAAGAAATTAGTTTGCATTGCTACATCGAATTGGTTAGTATCTGTTGAACGTGTGATGCGATGCATTAAATAACCAAATTCCTTTTGTCCAGGTCATCCCATCATCGCTGTATCAAATTGCATATCATATGGAGCAGTGGTATATTGTCATTTAAAATCAAATTTTGCACTCGGTATTTTGAATCATTTTTCAAAGAAAATCACTTTATCAATTTGTCCTAATCTGCGAGCTTGCTGAATAATAGGATTGATATCCAAAATCATAATTGATTCATCGAAGAAATCACCAGGTTTTTGTTTTCCATCATTTTGGATCTGATTTACACCTGATCAAATAAAATCTATTGGTTGACTACCTACTGAGTAATTTGGAGTATTTCTTGAGTATCGATACCCAACAGTAACATTTGAGTAGTTATCAAATTGTCCAGAACGGTATCCGTTTTGTCAACCTGGAACAGGTTGTCATATTGGAATAATCAAATATGGTGAGTTAATTCGTCTTGGTAAGTTTTCACCACTGAATTCAGCAAAATTATTTACTCTTTCAACATGTCAGTTGGTGGCAAAGTAAAATCTACCATCATTAGGATCATCGTTAACTTTTGCTAACATTGATGCACTTCCGATATGTTTAGCACCGTTTGCTGTATATAAAAATGATCTAAAAATTGTATTATTAATAAGAGGATCATTAATATATTTTTTGGTTCTAATGTAATCAAAATTCATTTTGTATCCATCGTGAAGCTTATATACTACATTGATGTTGGGATTGTATGTATCTGTATCAAATAGATATTGCGGTTTAGTATATATAACTAATGGGGTAGAGTATGAAGAAAGCTCGGTATTAGTATAATCAAATTCATTTGTTATTTGTCCAAAGTCTTCGGATGCTGAATCAGATGTATATTTGATTTTAACTCTTGCTCCATAGTTATTTATAATAAATGGTTGTTTCGGATTAAAATTACTGTTCTCATCAAATTTTATATCTCTGTTTTGATCGACTACAATATCTGTATTATTATCAGTTCAAATTTGATAAATAACACCTTGTTTTGCATCTCAATGCACTTGAACATTAATTTTTACTGTATATTCAGAATGATTAAAATCATATCTAAAATTTAATCGTTTTGCATCGATTAATTTATTTAAATCAAAATTTATATCAAAACCACTTATAGAAGTATTTTTGGCCAAAATACCACCATATATATGAGTTAAAACTTGATTATTTTTATTCTGAGGGTTCAATAAGGTTTTTTCTAGATATTTACGTTTTAAGATTCAGCCTGCAATTTTGGAGTTAGCATCATAGTTTCAAATCGCATCCTGTCAATATGGCTCAATTACTCTTGTTCTTTCTATTTGGTTTGGTTGATGATAAATTTCTTGTAATTTATCAGAACCAAAAGTTAATTTATCAAGCGATTCAACATCCGATGTATTTTTAAATCCTGTTATTTTATATCATACATTTGCTGTAACTAGTTGATTATCGATATTGGTATAACCTAGTTTTATATATGCAGTATCATTTTTATATCCTCCGATAGCAACAATTTTATATTGATTTTCTGGGAAAAGATAATTATTATATAAAAAGTTATGATCATCTCTGTTTGATGTAACTTTTATATATTCATTTAGTTGATCAAGATGATTAGCAAAGTATTTTGCTGAATTTTTAGCTATTTCTTTCTGGTTTATTTGTAAGTTGCTATGTTGGATGTTGTTTAAAATAATATTTGGATAATGAACTTGTTTATAATCGTTAACAAGATTAATAAGATGATATTCTTTAAAATTAGAATATCTTTTATTTGAATCAAATTTATTGATGAATCCGAGCTTAAATTTCAAACCACGTTTTCCTTCTAATTTGAAATCGTAAAAGTAGATAAAGTAGTTTAATATTAATGTTTTTCGTTGCTCATTATCAAGTGGATTGACAGGATTATCAGTTGGATTTATATTAGTTTGATAAGGAACATAAAGTTGATCATCTAAGTTAGTTGCTTTGTTATCTACCCCATTTGAAATATTGATGAAATAATTAGCTTTTTTGAAAACATTTGCAGCAATAAAATCCTTAGCATCAAAAAGATTAAATTTCGGACCATTGGTATGTTTTCCATCATTTTTACGAATGCTAAAATTAGTTTCATTTAACTTATCAATTATTGCTTGATGGTTAGCATCAATTGAAGTGTATCCTGTAAAATCTGAATCTGTCATATTATTACCTGATTTGGGTAGAATATCTTCAAAATCAAGCAATTTGAAATAAGGAAATTCCCTTTCTCAATTTTTTAGTTGTTCGTTTGATACATTTGCTTCGACACCATCGATACTATAAGAAAATTGTAATAATGCTTCACCTTTTCGTAGGTTTTTAACCTTTGAACTTTTTACTATCATTTGGTATCTACCGAATTTTGGTAAATCATATGATTCGTCAAATGCTTTTTTAGCTTCTGATGCTAAATACTGAGAGTGTCCTCAATTTCTTCCGTCTTTTATTTTAAGCAAGTTATAAAAAGTTACATTTCCATCTTTTTTGTTTAATAAATCCAGCATAGCCTGTAAATTTATTGCATCAGAATTACTTGGATTTTGAGAAAAAAGAATTGTAGAATCAGTTGATAATTCTGAAGTTTTGATAATTTGTCTATCAAAAAGTACATCAAATTTAAAATATAACTTAGAATTTTCGTATTTTATAAATTGACTAATATCAAATTTAAAGAATTTGCCAACACCACTTGTTTTCGGTTTAAAATACTTTTTTTTATCTTGCAATGATAAGTTTTGTCATTGTTGAAGTGTAAGTTTTTTAAGATTGAAATAATCAACTTGGTAGAATTGATCTAAATTATTTAAAGTAATTTCATTAATAATCGGGTTCACATCTTTGCTAAATGTTATTTCTTTATCAATGGTTGTAAAGAAACTTGGATCATTTTTTAAGAATGCTTTTAAATGAATAATCAAAGTATTCTTGTCATTGTTTTTAAGTTCAAAACTTACTGGTTGATAATCTAAAAACTCTGTGTTAAAGTTATTCAAATAAAATTTTGCATTATTTTTATTTATGGATGCTGAATATAGGTAATTATTTAATTCATATCTTTTTGCATCATCAGAAAGTTCTATATGATCGTTTCCTTGTGCTTGTGTATTTAATTTAGAATCAAAGTCATTTTGATTAAAAACACCTGCTGTCCTTAAAGTTTGATCAATTAGTTGTTTAAATTTATTGAGGGTATTAATAGATTCTTGTATATTTGTATAGTCAAAATCCTGAAATTTATCTGTTATAAAATTATAAATTTTATTAGCATTTAAAGTAATATCTGAGTGTAAAAAATCCCATAAAGCATTGGTATCTATTTGTTTTTTATCTCGTTTATTCTTATATGCTTGATATGCATCTTTTGCACTATTAAATGATGTTATAAAATTTCATAAATTATTTTTATAATTATCATAAGAAGTTGCATCTGATAAAAAATATATTTTAGTAGCATTATAGTTATAAAAACTCTGTGGTGCTTGAATTTTTGATATTTGTGTTAGTAATGCCTTTTTATCATCTTCTATGTTTTTATCATTTTGTTTTATTTTATTCCGTACTTTTGTGAATTGATTCAGTGTTATCACTTGTGATAACTCATTTAATAATTCATCTCTTTGAAAATCATCAATATACTTATCATTTGTAATTTTTTCTTTTAATTCTTTTATTCTGTCTTTTAATTCACTTGGAATCAAATCTTTATCTGTTATATATTTTTTTAATTTATCAGTTTGAGCATCTAAATCATTGTCTAATTTTTCAAATTCATTGTATCCAGGTATAGACATTATGAACAAATCGATGTCATCGTTGATTTTTTGTAACAAAGTGTTTTGTGAATTTTTAAAATATTGATCTTGCATGGTTTTTATAAAATTAATTTTATCATTAAGGGTTTTTGCTTCAGTTAAAAATTCATTATTTGGATCATATCTAAATTTTATGTAGAATGTGTATCTATTGTTATAAAAGAATTCAAAAACACTAGAATTAATTACTTCATCTGAATCATTCAATGCATTAACCTTATGAAGGTAGGATTTATATGAATTTTCTTGTAAACTGAAAAACTCCACTTTTCCTGTTTGTAATTTACGGATACTTTTGATTTTTTCCAATAAATTATCAGTTGTTTTTAGATCAAAAAAGTTATCAAATTCACCTTGATTTAAATAATTATTTAGAGATGTTATTTCACTTTCAAGTTTGTTATCAAAAGGATATATAGCATTTGCAGCATTTTCATATGTTTGTGTAATTATTTGATTGTATAATTGAGTTATATATCGTAGATTATCATAAAAATTATGGTTTATTGAATTTAAATGTGGTACATAATTATTTTTGTTTAACAAAAATAATTTAAGTTTATCGAAAATTGGATTAACTTGATTCAACATTGATGAATTATTTTCAAAAATATCCTTAATATTACTTCTATATTCAGGACCTTTATCATCTAAAACTATATTTTGGATGTTATTAATTTTTTGTTTTAACTGATTCAAAAATAAATCAATATCACTAAAACCATTATTTAAAAATGATTTGGTTTCTGTCAATAGCGATGCTCATTCTTCGTAATTTTGTTTATTAGAATCGAATTCATTTAATTGTAAGACAAGGTTATTTAGTAATTTAGATTTTGACACAACTTCTTCATCACTAAGATCTTGATTGATTAGTCAATTCCTAACATTTGACATTAATTTATTATATGAATTGCTTTTAATGTTATTAAGATTTATGTTGATAAAATTTTGTATTTGTAAATCTTTGTTAGGTTGTTCAGGGGTTGTATCATCTGTTGTATTCGGGTCCTCAGGATCATTTGGGGTGTTAGTTTTTAAACTTTCTTTAAATTGTCCACAAGAAACAGTGGTTAATGTTACAGTTGAAAGTAACATGGTAGTGAATCATTTTTTGAATTTCATATACTCCTTTTTTAAATTTTCAAATGTGTGTATTAATATTTTATAAAATTTAATCTAAAATCTATGTAAAAAGTAGATTTTTTTAAGATTTTCATGATTACATAAGCATCAATATAATGTCTTGATATGAAAAATGAAAAAGTTTTTATAATGAAAAATAAACCTCATAAAGGTTTATTTTTCAAGGGAAATTTGAACATCAATTTCTTTAGAAATTTGATCATAAACTTGTGAATCATCTAATTTATTAACTTTTGCTCAATTGATAATAGGATGTGTTATAAATTTAATATTTAACTTATCCTTGTCAAAATCTAGAGTTGTCTTTTGATAATCAATTTCAAGTTTATTTTTATTTATATTAAGCAGCGAATTAATGAAATTAGTTTTCTTGGTTAAATCATCTTTGTCTGCTTCGTATTTTTGCTTTATATCTTCTGAAGTTTTAGCGTTTTTATAGATATCAGAATCTTTGTTAAGGGATGGAGTTAAATACATCAGTTGATCAATATCAGTAAGTTGTATTTGTTTAAAACCTTTAATTTGATAAAGTGTTCTATATGTTTTTGGATCTTTATTTTTAGCATTTGGGATAAAGGTAATTTGTAAATATAAAATTCCATCCTTGTCATTTGCAAAGGAATAAAAATTTAAGTTATAACCTTCACTTTCACTGTTTGATTCTCTTTTGCCATCACTGGTATTTTTGATGTCTAAAAAAACATTTAATGGAACATTTGAATGGTTTAATGCATAAAAATCTAATGTATTAAGTTGTTTTTGATCTAAAGTTGTTTTAGGTAGTAATTGATCTGATCAGTAATTGTTATCTATCACAGTTGTTCCTGTGCGATACAAAGGATTTGTAGCATATTTGCTTGCTAATTCAGATGACATTTTCTTTTCTAGTTCTTTACCTGGTTTAAATCCAAAATCTCAACTTGCATAATTTTTATATTTAACATTATTGCTAATTGTTGCATCTTTAATAACATCAGATGATGATGTATCCTTATTTTTATTTAAACTTGCAACTGTAATACCTGCTACAAAAGCAGTGGTTGAAGCAACACCTAAACAAGTAAGAAGTAGAATCATAACTTTTTTCATTAAACCTCCAATGTTTCATTAATACTTAATAATAAATTATCAATCCCATAATTATTTTCTGAAGAAACAATGTAATATTTATTAAAATTATATTGCTGCATTTCACTTTTGATGTTCTTTAATAACTTACTTTTTCCCTTTTGATTCAGCTTATCTGCTTTGGTATATACAGGTATAAAAGGTAAGTTAATTGAATATAAAAATTCTACCACATTTTTATCATTTTGTGTCATAGAGTGACGACTGTCGATTAATAAATATACACATCTTAAATTTTTACGATTAATTAAATAATCTTCAATCATTTGCATCATTTGCATTTGTTGAGTTTTTGAAACTTTTGCATAACCATAACCAGGTAAATCTACAAATACTGCACCTTTATTATTTTCAAAGAAGTTAAGTAGTTGTGTTCGACCTGGTGTTTTAGAAACCCTTGCTAATTTTTTATTATTAACTAGTGCATTAATTAAACTACTTTTACCAACATTAGAGCGTCCTCAGAATGCGATTTCATAATTTGAATGCTCATATCAGTTGCTTTTATTAGTAGCCGATTTGATAAATTTAAACATTTTTTGCTCTTTCTAATGCAGATGAGTATTGTAGGTAGTCTTCATCAGGGATAATTAATATGGTTTCTAATTGAGAATTAAGCAGTTTGTTTCCAGAAGCTAAATCAATTTCGTATGCATAATCAGTTTGATTACGTGCTGAGCGAACCAAGTATTTAACATTAAGTTTTTTTGCAAATTCAGCAGTAAGCATATTTTGATTTTCTAAAACCTTGACATTATCAAGAAATTTAGTTTTTTCTTTCAAAATAGCAGTATTAGTTTTAAAATCGTTACTAGGTTTATCTGGGTTTTGACTTACTACAACATAAATATGGTCAAATAGATCTGCTGCTTTACGAATTATATCCAAATGTCCCTTGTGTATAGGGTTAAAAGATCCAGCATACAATGCTGAATTAATTTTTATAGATTGCTTTGGCATTACGTGCAATCACCAATTCTTCGTTTGTTCTAATTACATAAACTTTAACTTCTGAATCAGGTGTAGAAATTAATTGATAATCACTGATTGGACCTTCATTTAATGTTTTATCTAACTTAATCTTCTTAAAGAAAAGTCTATCAACTATATCTTGTCGAGTTGCTGCTGAGTTTTCACCAACTCCTGCTGTAAATACTAGTGCATCAAGGTGATAACCAATCTTATTTGCATAAATAGCAGTGTAATCCGCAATTTTTTGAGCATATAAATCAAGAGCAAATCTTGCTTGTGGATTTGAATCTGCTGCATTACGAACATCGCGCATATCAGATGAAACACCTGATACACCTAATAAACCACTTTTTTTGTTCAATAAATCAGTGAATGCATTAATATCCATTTGAGTTTGCTTAAGGACAAATTGGTGAATAGATGGATCGATATCACCACTACGAGTTCCCATCATAATTCCTGCTAATGGAGTAAGTCCCATTGAAGTATCAATTGATTTCGAATCTTTAACTGCAGCTAAACTTGCTCCATTTCCAAGGTGTAAATTAACAAAAGAAACAGTGTTTTGTCCTAGAATTTCAGCAAGTTTTTCAGTAATAAATTGATGGGAAATACCATGCATACCATATTTTTTGATATTAAATTTGCTTGCTAAATCATGCGGTATAGCATATGTATAATTAACTTTTTCAATACTTTGGTGAAATGCTGTATCAAAATCTGCACTTAATTTAGCATCTGGAAAAACTTTCTTAAAACCTTGCATCGCTTGCACAGCACCTGGATTATGTAATGGTGCATAAATTGCACATTCTGAAATTAAATCAATTTCTTTTTGTGTAATTTTGGTTGTAGAAGCAAAATAATCTCCACCATGTACTACTCTAAATCCGATAAATTCAATTTCTGCTTTATCTTCAATTAATTTGATTTGTTGCATTAATTTATATACTTCTTCAACTGCAACTTCATGATTTGGCATCACAACATCTATTTCGTGTTTTTGTCCATTAAATTTGATGGTTATATTACCTTTAGGTAAGGTGATTCGTTCAGCAAGCCCACTCGCGATTAACTTTAAAGTATCCTTATCAAAAAGGCTTAGTTTAATTGAACTACTACCTGCATTAATAACTAAAATCTTTTTCATTATATCTCCTAATTATTTTATATTTTACCAAAAATATTGGTAATAATCATTATTATTTAAATTAATAATTGCTATATAAGCGTTTAAAATTCTTCTGATTTTTATAAAAATATGCCTGAATCATTTGTCCATATGTAAAACCAAGCATTACAAAACTCCCTAATGCAATTTCAAAAACCTTTGTGATTTGAGTCTTCAAACTCTGTATATCAGCATTATTGGCCATTTGCATAATTTTACCAATGCCTATAAAAAGTTGTTGAAACTGTTGATTGATATCATCTGAAATTTGTCTCGGTTTTATAAATGGATTTACATCATAAGCATAAGCAAGGTTGATTAAAAAGTGTAATAAGTCCGCAAATTCTTCAGTAACATTTCTTAAATTAACATTTTTGTTAATTTTCCAATATTTGAAACTTTGTACTTCGTTTACAAATTCACCTGCTTCAATCATTAAAGCTAAGGTTTTTTGGGTTAAAACATCTGATTTAGTGAGTTCAGGATGGTTAAGTTGCTGCTTTTGCTCTATTTTTTGATCCAGTTTCTTTTGTAATTGAAATAATAATGATAAATCCATGAATATATTTTAATACAATTTTTATTTTTGTTTATTAATCATTTTTTTGTTTCTCATATTATTTTCATAATTAAAATGATTTAATATTTGTTTTAAATTTATTTTCAAAATATTAAAAGATTTTTTATATAATAAATATATATAAAAAGGAGAGAAAATGATTGTTTATCCATTACAAGAAAAAATTAATAATGCAAAGATGCTAACATCTGATGAAGAAAATATTAAATTACGAATTACTGAAGCAATATTAAAAAATAAAGAAAAAGATTTTGCAAAGCAATATAATGATTCAGATGTAGAAGACATCTTAGAAGGTCTTTTTAAGATAGCTAAACAAAAACAGACAAACCCGTTAAAAACTGTACGTGAAATTATAGAATCTAAAAGATATACAAATAATGAAAGATCAATTGATTGAGTAAATTTACAAGGGTTTTATAATAGAACTTATAATATTTCGAATGAATATAAAAATAAATTTATTATTAATAGTTATATAAGCGAATATCAATGAAAGAGTCTATATTCATCATTTCGTTCATATGTTTATAATGTTATTTCATATAGAAATTTTATGCAAAATATTATAAGCAAGGTTGCTACATTTATTTCAGAAAATTTAAATAGAGCTTCCGATTCATTTGATGCATTTATAGAAGCTTCCGATAGTTTGCCATCGCAATTAGCTGCACCAGTAAAATTCGCTTATGCATTGTCACAGGTGATAAAAGAAATTTCACAAATAAAAATACCTAGCGAAAGTGTAAAAGCATATGCAGAAGTCATTGATCAAATGTTTCAAAAAAGAGTATCAATGAATTTAATTTCTGATGTATTAATGAAATTGTATAATAAATCATCTGAGGTTCACTGAATTTATAAAATTTCAATTTCTTATTGAATATATCATAATGAAGCATATAGATTATCTGTGTTAGCAAATAGATATTGAAGTGAAGCAGAAACTAAATGAATAAATTCATAGCATCCTCTAATAAAAATACAATACTTTATAAATTTAAGATAAGGTATGATGTACACTCTTATATGTTTTATTATATAATTTTGATAATCTTATCGCTTTTATATATAGCATCATTAGTTAATGTTGGATTATTTATATATTTAGATATTTTTTATGGTGCTGGCTGAGTTATGTTAGGAATTTCGATAATTTTTCTATATTTATTAGCAAGATTTTTATCTAAATTTTTATTTATTTATATGTATAGACATAATCTAAGGCTGTATGCTTCTTATGCATTGCAAGTGTATATGATTCTTAGATTAAAATTTGGGACTTTTAAAAAATTATTAATTGATGAAAAACAAAAAATAATTTTAAAAGTTGCAAGAATACTAAATAAATATGGTTTGGTTTCTGATGAAGTTTCGGGATTACAAATATTAAATATACAAATAAATAAAAATAATTTAATTTTTTATAAAACAGATTCAAAAGTCAATGATATTAACATAAATGATGTATTAAAACCAAAAATAATTTATCAACTAAATCAAAATGAAATTAAAATAACTATAAATAAAGAGATATTATTTAAAAACTATATTCAGAAGAAAAATGTTTATAGAATATCATGTGAATTTTATTTAATGGATAGCATCTTTAATATGATAAAAAATATTAATAATAAAGATTTTAATTATTATCTTAATATAATGCAACAGATTGATAAAACTTGATTTATAACAACTAATGCAAAGTTAGTTTCTATTTATTTAGATGTAATACTAAAAAATTTAATAGAAGGCAATTTTGAGCATATTACATATGATTATAAGCAATTGAATTTCTATAAAGAAGCATTCAAAGAAGTAAAAATAAATTTATCTGATGAAGAAGTTGTTACATGGGATTTATGAAGTATTCTTTATTATTTGCATAATGATATAAATGTAAAGGCTATGTTAAAGATTGTAAGAGAAAATAGTTATTCGGATATAAAGGATACACAAGAAATAAACCTAAATAATTTTTTCTTACAGATCAAAGATGAAGAAATATTAAAGAAGATAAAACAAATACAATTTAGTCGTAAAAAATATCTAGCTAAAATAGACACATAACTTATTTATCAATAAAAAAGACACTATAACAAACATGTTATAGTGTTGAATTTTATTCAAATGTTTCGTATTCAAATTCTCCAAAGTCATTGTCATGCACTGATTCAAATTGATCTTCATAAGATGATTCGGTTAATTCATCGAAGTCTACATGAATGTTATCTAAAGTATCGTTATCAATAGGAGCATTCGGATCATATTTTGATTTAAAATAGGTTCTGGGATTTCGGATATCATATTTTCCTTTTAGTTCAAAATTACTGTTTGTTCCAGCAGGAATTTTATGTCCTAAAATGATGTTTTCCTTTAAACCTTCAAGTTTATCAACACGGTTTCCAACAGCAGAGTTAACTAATATCTTAGCAGTTTCTTGGTAAGAAGCAGCTGACAACCACGAATCTGAAAGTAATGGTACTTGTTTTGCTCCACGGATTTTCACTTCACCATAAGCAGGTTTTAACCCTGCAGCAAGTAGTTTTCCGTTTTCTTTTTGATATACAAATGTATCAATTAATGCACCATTAAAGAATTTTGAATCCCCAGGATCAGTAATCATAATTTTTGATAATAATTGACGGATGATAATTTCAATATATTTATCAGCAATTGTAATTCCTTGAAGACGATAAAGTCTTTGAGTTTCTTTAAGTAAGTAGTTTTGCACCGCACGAGGTCCAGCAACTTCTAAAAGATCTTTTAAGATAATAGGGCCTTCGAAAATCTTTTGTCCAGGAACAACATTATCACCTTTTTTAACACGCAATTTTTGAGAAAGTTTTCCGTTATATTGTGTTTCAATAATTTCACCATTATGTGCAGTTGAACGAACTGTTACAATATAAATATCTGTTTTTTGTCCTGTATCACGGTTTTTAGCTTGTTCGATTTTAACAACCTTACCAAAAACTTTTGAAATAATAGCAGGTTTTCCTCACGGAAAATCATAAGCATCGATAAGCTCGATGAGACGACCAAATCCTCCGGTAATATCTTCAACCCCAGCAACCCCACCAGTATGGAATGTACGCATTGTAAGTTGTGTCCCGGGTTCCCCGATTGATTGAGCTGCAACAACCCCGACCGCTTCACCAGTACTTACGACACGATTGGTTGCTAAGTCTTTTCCATAACAGTGTTTACATACTCCATTACGTGTATGACATGATAATACAGAACGGATATCTACTTTCTCTAATTTTAATTCCTTGGTAATTTTATCTGCGATATCAGGAGTTATTAAGATGTTTGCCTCAACTGCAATATTTCCGTTTTTATCAAGAATCGCAGAGTTGGTATATCTACCTTCAATCCGATCCCATAATGATTCAATAACTGTATCAGTTTTGGTATCTTTAATAGCCTTAACCTCAAAACCAAAATCAGATCCACAATCTTCTTCACGAACAACTATTCCTTGCCCGACATCTACTAATCTACGTGTTAAATATCCAGACTTAGCAGTATTTAAAGCAGTATCGGTAAGTCCTTTACGCGCCCCGTGAGTTGATGAGTAAAATTCATATGCGCTAAGTCCATCAAGGAAAGAAGATTTAACAGGGATTTCAATTGTAGAACGAACCACACGATCATTTTCAGCATCAGCCTTTAAAATTTTGGTGTTGTTGCTCATTAAACCACGCATACCAGCAAGCTGAGTAAAGTTTGATGCATTACCACGGGCTCCTGATGTCATCATCATAAATAATGGGTTTTCAATATCTGATTGTGTAACTTTTTTAAGTTCTTTTTCAATTTCTTCTTTAACCTTTGATCAATGCTGAATTGTTAAATTGTAGCGTTCATCATCAGTTAAGTATCCATCTTCGTAGAATTGACGCAGTTTTGCAGTATGTTCATCTCCTTCTACTATTTTTTCCTTGGTTGATTCTAATGTCTTAACATCGTTCATCGAAATAGTTGTTCCAGAAATGGTAGAATATTGAAAACCTAAGTCCTTAATTTTATCTAAAATTGTAGCGACATAATTTGTATATTTGAATCAAACATTTTCTAAAACTTTTGTATATTCATCGATTGTTCAACTTACTAATGAGTTATCAATTCCTTTTAGATGATTGTTATAATTAATTTTTTCAAACTCTTCAACTAAAAATGTGTTAATTAATTTAGCATGTTCTAATGGAATATAATCACCATTATAATCACGCAATGCTTCACAATCATTTAATCTAAAAGTGTAGTTTGAATAAGTTGTAGCATCAATTATGTTAGCGACATCTTCTTTGGTTACTACATACACATATTTTTCGTAAATTTTACGAATTATCTTTGCAATATCTTTTTTAGCTAATCCACGGGTAACTTCAAGATGTTTAATTACATCCCGAAAGTTTTCACCATAATTTAGTGTATAACGATCTAAAGCATTTTCAGAAGTATGAATTACTTCTTTTTCGATTACAATTTCTTTACCATCAGAATCTTGTTTATATGTTTTTTCGCTGTATTTACCAAAAACAAATTCAAATTCATCTGGGAAAGCTTGATTTAAAATAAATTTACCAACTGATGAAATAATATAAGGTTTATTGGTCTGTTCTGATATGAATTTTTTATTTAATGCAGCAATAGGTAAAACAATTCGAGCATGTAAATCTAGATAATCTCTTTCATAAGCTAGCATCATTTCATCGAATGAACCATAATAATTTCCTTCACCTTTAACACCTGCTTTTTCAATAGTTAAATAGTAAAGTCCTAAAATCATATCTTGTGACGGGTTAATAATTGGTTCACCATCTTTAGGACCTAAAATATTTTTTGAAGCAAGCATTAATTCTTTTGCTTCAAGAACGGCTCGATCACTAACTGGGATGTGTACTGCCATTTGATCCCCGTCGAAGTCGGCATTAAATGCTGTTGTTACTAACGGATGCAATTTGATTGCTTTTCCACGAATTAATACAGGATAAAATGCTTGGATTGAAAGACGGTGTAAGGTAGGAGCACGGTTTAATAGTACCGGTCTATCTTCAATTGCGCGTTCTACATATGGTCAAATTCTTGGATCAAGACCTTCGATGAGTTTTTTAGCTGTTTTAACACTTGTAACCCCATCTTCATTAGAAATAAGTTCGCGAACAATTCAAGGTTCGAATAATTTAGCCGCCATATCACGAGGAATACCGACTTCATACATTTTAAGTTTAGGACCACCGACAATAACACTACGTCCTGAATAATCAACACGTTTTCCGAGTAAGTTTTGACGGAAGCGCCCTTTCTTACCTGTTAAAGCATCTGAAATAGATTTAAGTGGTTGTCCATCTTTTGAAGAAACCGGAGCTGGTTTTTTTCTACCATTGTCAATTAAAGCATCAACTGCTTCTTGAATCATCCGATATTCATTTTGCTTGATTAACATTGGAGCATCTTGTTCGATTCATTTCTTTAAACGGGTGTTACGAATAATGATGCGACGATAGAGTTCGTTAATATCACTTGTTGAGTGTCTTCCACCATCTAATTGTACCAATGGTCTAAGATCAGCAGGAATAACTGGTAAGTTATAAATTAACATATCGGTAGGTTTTTGTCCAGAGCGAATAAATGAAGTTATAATAGTAAGACGTTTGTATAATTTGGTTCGTTCTTGGATTTTTGAAGCAGAATTATTTACTCCGTTTTCTTCAATTTCTAAGTTTATTGCATCAATATCAGCTTGAACTGCCGCTCTTTCTGCTTCTAAATCAATATGTTTAAGTAGGTATTCAATAGCATTTGAACCTGTTCCAATTTTAGCATCGGTAAATTCTTCAATAACTTCATTGTAAGAATAAAAGTCAATTCCAAATGATTTTCCATCTTCAGATTGTGCATATTCAAGCAGTTCATCTAATGTTTGTTGAATTTCTTCGATAGCATCTGGATCATCGTATTCTAATGTTAACATTTCACGAAGAACTTCAAGATAAAATTCAGGTGCCTCGTTAATATTTACAATAGTATTCTTTTTAAGTGATTTTAAATTACCTGTTTCTAAAACAATATGAGATTTATAATAAATAAGTTTTTCTAAATCAGCCTTTGTTACCGGTTTATTACTATCGTGAACTCTAAGACCTAGAAGTTTTGAAATAATAGAGTGATCAATTTTGAAAAATCAAAAGTGTACAACAGGGTTTTCAAGTTTGATATGTCCCATTCTACTACGACGTGAAATTTTGGGTAAAATCACTGGTTTATATTTTTCACATTGTGGATTTTTAGTACAGATTTGATTTTCATCAGTTTTTTTGTATTTAGTACCACACACAGGACATTTATAATCAGTTACTGGACCAAAGATTAATTCATCAAAAAGTCCATCTTTTTCTGGTTTATATGTTTTATAGTTAATGGTTTCAGGTTTAGTTACCTCGCCATAAGATCATTTTTCAACATCTGCTTTTGTAGCAAGTGAAAGGGTAATTCTGTTGATGGGTGATTTTTTATCAAAAGTATTATTCATCATCACCTCCTGTTTCAAATTGAATCATATCAAATTCGGTTATTTGGTCGCTTTCATCGATTGTGTCAGAAAGTTCTAATTTCATTCCTAAACCTTTAAGTTCGTGACTTAAAACATTAAATGATTCAGGTGTTCCTGGAGTTGGTAGTTGTTTTCCGGAAACTAATGCAGAATAAAGGGCATTACGTCCTAAAATATCATCGGATTTATAAGTTAATATCTCTTGTAAAACATTGGTTGCACCATATGATTCAAGTGCTCATGTTTCCATTTCACCAAATCTTTGACCACCATTTTGTGATTTTCCTCCAAGAGGTTGTTGAGTAATTAGTGAATATGGACCGACAGAACGAGCATGCATTTTATCATCCACCATATGGTTAAGTTTAAGCATATACATTACACCCACAGAAATAGGTTTATCGAACCTACGTCCTGTAATGGGATCAATTACAATTTGTTTACCTGTTTTATCTAATCCTGCTTCTTCTAATGCGGCCTCAATATCTTGTTTTTTTACTCCATCAAAAGACGGGGAAACAAATTTGGTGTTCAATTTACGAGCAGCCATTCCAAGATGAAGTTCTAAGATTTGTCCAATGTTCATCCGTGATGGTACCCCTTGTGGATTAAGCATAATATCAAGTGGTGTTCCATCTTCTAAATATGGCATATCTTCTTCTGGTAAAACAATTGAAATAACACCTTTGTTTCCATGGCGACCTGCCATTTTATCACCAACTTTAATCTTACGTTTTTGTGCAATTGAAACTTTAACAATTTTCTCTACACCTTCTTCTAAAACATCATTATTTTCTTTTGAAAGAACTTCAACATGGATAACAGTTCCTCCATGACCATTTTTTACTTTCAAGGATGTATCTTTAATTCCGGTTGAACGACTTCCTAAAATAGCTTGAAGTAACTTTTCTTCTTGTGAAGGGTTTTCTTCACCTTTTGGAGATGTGCGACCCACTAAAACATCACCGGGTAACACTTCGGAACCTACTTTTACAATACCTGTTTCATCAAGATGACGAATCGAATGCTTAGAAACTTGTGGGATATTAGCTGTTAACATATCATTTCCAGCACGAGAACTACGGAATTGGATAATTTGTTCTTCAATATGAATAGATGTATAAACATCATCTTTAACCAGTCTTTCGTTAATAATAACAGCATCTTCAAAGTTGTATCCGTTTCAAGTGGTAAAACCAACTAAAACATTCTTACCTAGTGCTAATTCACCGTCCTTAAAAGAAGAACCATCAGTTAATAAATCTCCAGCTTTAACTTGTTGTCCTTTATGAACTAGTGGTTTTTGCTGAATAACTGTTCCTTGGTTACTTCTTTCAAAATTACGCAGTGAATATTTATCAGTTACACCACTTTCGCTACGCTGTACAAAGATTTTTGAACTATCAACATATGTAACAGTTCCTGAGTTTTTTGCAATAAGGTTATAAGAAGAGTATTTAGCAATATCTGCTTCAATTCCAGTTGCAATTAAAGGTGCTTCAGCTTCTATTAATGGAACTGCTTGACGTTGCATATTCGATCCCATCAGTGCACGGTTAGCATCATCATTTTCTAAGAATGGTATACCTGCAGCAGCAACGGAAACCATTTGTTTTGATGACACTTCCAAAAAATCAACATCTTTTGGGGTTCCAACAATATAGTTGTAATCACGTCTTATAGTTAGTGTAGGAGTAATAATTTTGTTGTTATCATCAATTTGTACTGATGATTGGGCAAATGAATATCCGATTTCTTGGGCAGCTGTTAAATAACGAACATCGTTATAATCAACAACGCCATTATTAACTTTATAATAAGGGGTTTTTAAGAATCCAAGTTCATCAACTTGTGCAAATGTTGCATAGTTTAAAATCAAACCGATATTAAGTCCTTCAGGTGTTTCGATCGGACAAATTCTTCCATAGTGAGTTGAATGAACATCCCGAACTTCAAATTGAGCTGTATCACGACTAAGACCACCAGGACCTAATGATGTAACACGGCGTTTGTTAGAAACTTCTGCTAATGGGTTAATTTGATCCATAAATTGTGAAAGTTTTGAAGAGTTAAAAAAGGTTTTCATCTGATTGGTTATGAGTTTATTATTAGTTACGTTTTTTGCAGTAACTTTTTCGGCTTCCTTTGAACCAATACGTTCGCGAGTAGTTTTTTCAAGTTTTGCTAAAGCAATCATCAATTGTGCTTCCAATAATTCACCAACAGAAACAATTCTTTTGTTAATCAATGAATCCGGGTCATCATCTTGACCTACTCCAACAGTAAGATTGAAATAGTAACTAATAGCAGCAACAATATCGGAAATTAATAAGTGTGTTTCGATTGATTTAGGATCATTACCAATTATAATAATAGGTTGCTCCGGCTTAGTTTCCATTCATTTTTTAGACGGATATACTTTGACTTTAATAATTTTAGTTCGTTTTCTTAATTCTGGATTATTGTATCCGTGATGGTTTTCGTAATGATGTGAATTTGTTTCACTAGCAGGACGATAAACTTTATGATAAACATGTTCTGGATCGATGTCTTCTAACTTCTCTGATGGTAGAACACGTGTATTAAATCATCCTTGGATTTCTCGTGCTTTTTTATAATCAATAAATGAACCTTTGCTTAATAAGATTTCACCGTTTTTTGTTTTTAAATCTTCAGCAAGGTATGTTTTAGTAATACGGTCTACTAAAGAAAGTTTTTTATTAAGCATGTAACGACCCGTTACAGAAAGGTTGTATCTTTTTTTATCAAACAACATACTTGGAAGCAATGATTTTTTTGCTTCTGCTGTTTCGCGATCTCCTTTACGAATGGTTTTGAAGATTTCCTCTTGTGAAAAATCAATAATTTCTTGTTGATTATATTCTTCATTACCAAGAATTTTATCCTTTTTCAAGGTTTCAACTAGCAATTCATTCTTACCAAAAAGTTTATACAGCATTTTTGGAGTAAATCCAAAAGAACCAAGCAAGGTACCTAATGCAATACTTTTATTCTTATCGACTTTAACTTTTACAACATCCAGATTCGATGAAGTAACCTTGTGCGAAACTTCAAATCATGAACCGATTCTTGGCAAAATTTCAAGTTTGTTAAACAAGTCATCTGATTGCTTGTTACGTACACCTAATCCGAAATAAGCACCAGGTGATCGGATAAGTTGGCTCACAATAACTTTTTCAGAACCGTTAATAATAAAACTACCACCAGAAGTTATATATGGAATTTCTCCTAATAAGACTCTTTCTTGTTTTACAACTCCGGTTTTTACATTTTCTACATTTAAATTAACATAAACTTTTGCACTAAAGTTCATACCTTTAGCTTTACATTTGTTGATTTCATCACCTTCACTAGTGATTTTTTTATATGGTAATTCAACATCAAAACTAGATTTTAAGCACTCAAGTCTAATTTGTCCAGTTGTAATAGGATAAATTTCCATTAATGCATTTTGAATACCATTCTTCATAAATTCTGCAAAAGATTCTTTGCTTGTTTGAAGAATATCAAAAAGAGGTAGAGATTGTTTGGTGATAGAATAATCTCTACGTTCAGTTTTTGGACCAAATTTACGAATTCGATATTTTTTTTGTTCCATTTTAACCCTTTCGAAAATTGCAATTTTCTTTTTTATGAATTTCATTTTTGTGGTATTATCATAAAAACATAAAAAGTGAAATAAATTATACCATAAAATAAAGTAAAGAGTATGCAAATATTTTAGAAAAAAATCTCCAAAAAGTCTTAAAATAGTTGGACTTTTTAGAGAAAAAGTTGTTGATTTTTATTTTTTAGATGCTTTGTAATTATCTTAAAGTAGTTAATTTTTTATTTATTTTAAAAGTAAAATCTTAATTTTAAAATAAATTGTCTTTTGATTTAGTTTATTAATAAGTTTGAACTTGCTTTTTAAATCTTTTACACAACTTTTTATAGATGTTTATAACAAGTTCGCATAATCATTTTCATAATTTGTGCAGTAAAAATGTTTTATAAAGTAAAAATAATAATTCAAGTAGTACATAAATAAAGAAAGCCGGTAAAAAAGCAGGGATAATTTTTCCAAATTCTTGTTTTTCTTCATAACGACTTATATATGTGTAAATTATAATGTTAGAAAACACCCCATATGTTATGAAATTTCGATAAGTTCCTTCGCTCTCAAAGAGCAGTAAGGAAATAATAGCCTTTTTATACATAGGAAGCAAGATGTTTTTATAAATAAATCATCTGCTATAACCTAGTTTTCTTCAATGTTTAACTTTACTTTCATCGATTCGATTAATAACTTCTGAAAACTGCTTGCTCATAGCTCTAAATGCGATGATGATAACGGCTAAAATAATTGCAGTTTCAAAGTAAAAGATTGAATTAAATAATATAAAAAAGATTAAAACAGGGATTGATTTTAATAGCACTATAAATAATTTAAAAAAGTATGTTTGAATCGGTTTAAATAATTTTTCACTCATCAAGATTGCATATAAAATAGCTAGCAAGAATGCTAAATAAATCGCTATATAGGTCTGTTTGAAGATACTTCAGTAAGAATTATATATATTTGGATCTATAGCAACTTCTGAAAAATCAAAAATAAATAAGTTGTTAAATCATAATTTTAAAAACTCTATATTAACTTTTGTTTGTGATAAATCTACAAAACTTGTTATTATAATAGCGAAAAAAACAGCAAAAATAAGATATTTAAGGATTTTTTTATAATTATATGCTAATGAATATGGGGTTTTTTCTGATGGATTTTTAATTTTAGGTGAAACAAATAAAAATTTATTAAATAAAATTAAAATCCCCTCAAAAAAACCGACTAAAATAACAACAAAAAGAATACTTATTCCTAAATATTCAATTTTTTCCTTGAAAAAATTGAATACAAATCCGATTCCATAGATCCCGACTGAACCTAAAATAGAATTTCAACGAATATTAGATTCGATTGCTAATAAGGAGTTCATTATAAATTTGTTTTTGTTAGATAAAACAATATTGATATAAAAGCTTTTATAACGTGGCATTCCTAAATTAATATCTTGTCAGAACTTTTTGGTATTACTTGATTCAAAGATATCACAAAAATATCGATGCAATCATAATCATGTTGTGTATCAAAAAATCATAAACGCAATCATATCTTTTTGATAAGATGATCCGAATATCATTATTGGCACCAAAATCGGCATTGAACGTAATAAGATAATAGCAATTCGCACAATTCATGTTCATCAGTTTTTTCTTCATAAATTTAATGAACTAAAATAAGCAGTTATAAAAGCAAGCAAAAGTCCGACAAAGGTTCCACTAAAAACAGATTTAATGGTAATTCACATATATTTAAGATTTAAAATTCATAAATTTTCATTAATAAAATCAGGTGAATTAGAACTGAATTCAAAGAGATTTTTTAAATTAACCCAAAAAAGCTTTAAACCAATTTTTGATGGTTTGATGTTAAGTTGATATATAAATATAAATAAAATAATTAAGGAGGTTATTAATAGGGTTCATTTAGTTAAAGTTTTTTGTCAAACTTTAACTAAAAATTTCTTTTTAGTCAAAATATTTCCTTAGCTCATCAGGATCATATTCACCTTTATAATATATTTTTTGAATTTCTTGATCTTTAATTGCAATGATTTTGTCAATATATTTAACTGCATCAGAAAGGTTATGCAGTGCAATAATAATATATTTATTTTTTTTAATACTTTGCAGGTAGTCAAAAACTAGTTTGGCATTAGTGATGTCTAAATTACTAGTTAACTCATCACATAGGAGGATTTTAGTGTCGTTAAGGAGATTTAAGATGATAGCAAAACGTTGTTTTTGCCCAGCAGAAAGCTGTTCTATTGGTTTAAAAATAAATTCTGACATTCCAAAATGATTGCAAAGTTGAAAAATTTCTTCTTTTTGCTGCTTGGTGAAAATTCTAAGTCATTTAAATAAAGGATTTTTGTATTTTTTGTAAAAATGTTGTAAATTTTTATAAAAATCTAAAGAAGTTATTAAATTATCATCAGGAGCAATATAGATTATGTCGTTTTTATACTTTTTTAACTTGTTTTTAGGTATTTTAGCGCCATTGTATAAATAATAACCTGAAGTAATTAATTCAAAATCAAAAAAGGATTTTAAAATTGTACTCTTACCAGTTCCGCTTTTTCCGATTAAACCAACAATGCAATTGGTCGTGATGTCTAAATTGACATTTTTTAAGATAATTTTATCGGTATATTTTAAATCAACATTTTTAAAACGAATCATTTTAACCTAAGATGTTATCAACAATTGGTCAAAACTCAACATCAGGATTATCAATTTTACGATATCCATTGAATCCAACGGTTGGACCAAAAATATCTTTATCATTTTTGTATAAGTTTACAAATGCAGCTGTAACTTGATTAATTGCATCTGAACTTACATAAGGTCCAAAAACTCCTACATTATATGGTAAAACCTCTGTGACAATAAATTCTTCAAGTTTTTCATTCGGTCTAGTGCTTTGATTAATTTCATATGCATCATGTGGTTTATATTTGGTTCATGCTCACGATGTTTCATCATCAAAAAAGATGTGTTTTTTTGCTTCGTTAGGGTTGTTCATTTCTTTGATTTTACCCCCAATTAAGATGTTGTCTGGTGTTTCGGATGCAACTGTTGCTAGTGGTTTAAAACTTGCTCCAAAGTGTTTTTTAAGTAGTGCTTGTTGTAATAAGTATTTACCACCAGATGTGTTTTTACCGGTGACAATACCATATTTGATAAATTCATTTCAGTTTTTGCTATTTCAAGCTTGCTTGATTTTAGAACGAATATCATCAGTTCCTATCAATACTATTGAACCTCTTTGGTAAGGGACTAAATCTGTTTTAGCATTATATAATGATTGATAAATTTGTCCATCTCAATTGTAACCATTATTTTTGTCATCTCATTGAGATCTTGGTTTAGCATGAAAAAGTGTATCTTCATTTTTTGCAATTTTTCTTAAATCATCATCATCGAGTCCATCGGTATAATGTCCGTGTGCCTTGGTAGTGAAATCATATGTAATATCACCATTAAATTGACGAGTTAGTGTCTGGATGCCTAGTTTAAAACCAAGTTCTCCGACTTTTGCTTTATTCGATTGTAGATAACCAGCTGAAATAAAAGCAAAATCAGATGTACCTTTGGTTAAATCATCGAAAGTAGCTTTGTAATCTTCTTGTCCTCGGAAGATTACTTCAACTTTAACATTTGATTTTAAAGCTTTGAGTTCATCGTTTAATGAATTTTCTAATTTACTTTTGTATTGGTCAAGTGTTAAATTTCCAAGTGCATATTGTTCAGGGGTTCCTAAACTTAATTTTACACTTTGGTTTTCTTGTTTATCTGCTTTAGTAGAAGTTCCACAAGAAACTGCAACTGATATTGATGCAGTTGATGTAAGAATTCCTAAACTAAATAATTTTTTGAATTTCATTTTTCTCCTATCTTAATATAGGACAGAAAAATTTTTAAGAAAGACTCACCACGCTAGCATTACCTAGATCGGCTCTTAAGAGTGTTTCTCAACCTACAAAAACTTGCAAGTACCTCTGTCCTTGCAAATATTATACAAAATTTTAAAAATTATCTAAATCATTACTTGAAATAATATATATCTGATTATTTCATTCATCGTAATCTAAAAAAGCATTTTCTTTATCATTATTCTCGCTATTGCTTGATAAATCAAATTCTATTTCATTAAAAACAGAAGTTAAGGTATATTGCTCAGAATTTTGGGTTTTATCAATAATTATGGTATCAAAATTTTGATTTATCTCTTCTTTTCCATGTTGTTTGTATGTTTTTAAATTAGTATAGACTTGATGATTAATATTTGTATGTAAGTTTATTATATATTCATTGGTAAAAAATGCATCAGTAGGCTCCTCGTCCATTATTTTGTGTTCATTAATAAGTTCGTTAGCAAATTTTGTAAAGGGCTTTGAAATAACTTGACTATAATCGCCTGATTCAACAAGTTTGCGATCATTGAAAAGAAAAATTTCATCAAATTCGTTTTTCAAGATATTAAAATCATCGGTTGTATAAATATATGGAATCTTATATTTTTGTGAAAAGACATTTAAAACACGAATGAACTCATTTTTATGATCATATGGAATATCATTTTTTAAATCTTTAATGATTAATAATTTACTGTCATCAACTCAATATTTGATAAGTTTAATTTTAATTTTATCAATGTTTTTTAAGTATTTAAAAGGGATTAAAAAGTTCTTTTGTGAAATTGATATATTTTCAAGTAATGAAACAAATTTTAACATCGCAATAATTTCGTTTAACAATGTTTTTGATAAAGGTTTTTTGTTACTGCAATACTCACTAATATGTTCTAAAAGATTAATCATCCACGGTTTTTTAATAAGTGAATTATAAAAGGAGCTAAGGTTTTCGAAAATATTAGTTGAATTTTCATCTTTATCTGTAATTGAATTAAATAAATAAGAAACCTTTTTAAATGATGTGTTAAATGACTTAATTACATTTTTTAAATTTATTGAAAACTGATTAATTTTGTTATTTTTGTGAGTTAATAAGTTATCAAAAATTTTGTTTTCAACATAATTACTTCAATCTAATTCGGCCGATGCTAACTGTAACTTTTGATTTAGATTTTTCATTTCAACTAAAAATTTGTGGTTGTGAATTTGTTTGTAATTGGTATTATCAAATTTACGAATTTTTGACTTGACATCGTTGATTTTATTGATAATCTTTTGATAATGCTGTTTTGAAAGCAAAGTGTAATGATCAACATTGATTTCTAATTCATATTCAATATAATTTTTTAGTTGTTCTTTTATTAATGAATGATCTTTTTCTTTGGTTTTATATCTATTATGAATAAAAAAATCTATTTTATTTGTTACATCGTTATAAAGAAGTTTTAATTCTTCATTATTTAAATAATATAGATTTTTCTTATTTTTTTTTCAAATAAATAATGACTTTCTTTTTGCACAGTAATCTTTATATAATTCAACAAAATCTGAGTGTTGTATATTTGCATATTTAAATTTATATTTTAAAAGTGATATTTCCTTATTTAAATTATAAATTTGCTGGTTGATAAACGTTTTAGAAGTGGTTTTTGTTGTTTTTAAAAACTTATAATAATAATTTATTTCAGTTTTTAAATCTCGTTTTTTAATTTCACCTGAAACTTTTGTAATTGATGTATTATTTATTTTTTGTAAATATTCGTATCTTTTTTTTAGTTCACTAATTTTTTCTTTTTGCAAGATAAAATTAGAATTTTCAAAGGTTGAAAAAACACTTTCGATATCGGATTTTAGTTCTTTCAAAAAGTCCACAAAGTATTTAAAAAGCATATTTTGATACTCATACAGGTTGTAGCGATATTTATAAATTATTTCTTCTAATTCTTTATTTAAAAGCAATTTACTACTTTGTAAAGCACTAATTTTTTTATCTAAGGTATCTTTCTCTCTCTTGTATTCTTGGTTAATGTTAATAATTAAAGGGATAAATTCTGTAATTCTTTTAAAGAAGAGATTTTTTAAAATAAAAGTATTTTGATTAGTGATGTTTGTGATTTTTTGTAAATATCAATCATATTTATATTCAGAATCTATGCAGGCTTTTCAAATCTCGTTGAATGGGATGCTTAAGTCCTTGTTATTACTTATTTTTGATACATCAAAAAAAGATATTTTGTTTAATATTTTCTTTTTATTTGTGATTAAATTAAAATTTTGTTGATTTTGATCATGAAAACCTAAAACAACTGACTTGTTTGTTTTAATAACATCTCATAGGGTCTCAAATGTTAAATTAGTATTAACAGCAGGAATAAAAAAAAGAGATGTATAGGAGCTAATTAAAAGTTTTGGAATGCTGATACTGAGTTTGTTATTTTTTTTAGATGTAAAAAAACCTTTTTGAAAGTCTTCAAATAAATTTTTAAGCACGAACAAAAACTTTGCATCATTGCTCATATATTCTCCTAACGATATGATAAATTACTGTTTTTATTAATTAATTTTGAAATAATCCCATATGTATAATAAATAACTAAGGTATTAAATCATATTTTTACAGGCCCTGTAAGAATGTGTTGAGTGATTCAAAAGAAAATATCTTTTTGTTCCCCATTACCTAATGAAATCAAGTCTGCATACGCTAAAACAGGAACATTTACAAGCTCCAGAAATGCACAAAAAACTACAATAGGAATCAAAGTTAAAAATGTTTCAGTTTTAAAGAAAAATCTTCCAAATAACACAAAGAAAATCATTAATGATGTTCCTGTACTCATTAATCCTAATAAAACTCAACGGTTTTTAATTATACCTTTTTCAATTGCCTCAGGTGAAGCGGCTGAAATAAACCAAGCAACCGAAGCGATTACTACTAAAAGCAGGACAATTGCAGTGATTAAATAGATATTTTTTAGATAATTATCTGAAGCAAGTTGATCAATATATTTCTTTTTATTGTTCAATTTTATCATTTTCATTGCTGATTTTTCGGCTTTTTTTATTTCACCATTTGCTTTAAATTGTAAATACTCCATCGCAAGAATACTTAATTTTTGTCCTATTCTTTGTAGTCTAAACTCCTTGCTAAATGCAGTTTTAAGAATTTGATTAAAATATATCCCAAGTAGTCCGGAAACAAAACCATTTAATGCAGTAGCAACTGTATACATTGGATTATAACCAGCAGGTGGAATAAATAATAAAGATAACAAATCGCTTATGATTCCAACAAAGACCCCTACAACTGGTCCAAAGATAAAACCTGCTATTTTTACAGGTAATCCGATAAATGAAAATTTATATGTAGGTAAATTGACAACGGGTAAAATTTGAGCCACAACGATGGTAAAACTAACAGAAATTGCAATTAAAATAGCAACCATCACCATATTTTTAATGGTTCATTTTTTAAACAAACTAATTTCTTTTCAATTTTTACCTTTGACTGTATTTTTCACCGTATCAAAAAAGCGTTTCATATATTTATTTTATATTATTTTTATTGATGTTAAAATTATAAAAGTTTTTTACATCATATTTTTAATCATTTGATAATAAAACTGGATAATTATTCAAAAAAGTTTATTATTAAAATCTCCATTTGAAAAAGGAGATTTTATAAAATTATTTATTATCACTAATTCTAAAGAAGTCTTCGATATCAAATCTATAACTTTGTGGTCCTCTGATTTTAAATAGGATGTTTGGATCAAAAACTGATCTACGAATTTCAAAACCTTGGATTGGATTTGACACTCATCTTAATAATTCGCTTGGAACAGTATCTTTTGTTGGTGTCCCTGTGATAGGATCAACTTTAAAAATTGGTTTTTTACCCGCTTCTATGTCAGTGTTTCTTGCAATATATATCCCATCAACACGAGCAGTAAATGGATTAACTTTAGGATCTTGTGGGTTATATTTTTCAACACGTTCACCATAAAGGTTTGCGGATGTTAATGCTTTTTGAAAGTCGTTGTCGTTTGTCAATAATGTATTATTTGCATAAGTAGTTACATGCACATGTGGCATTCAACCTCCGTTAGTTGCTGATGTTCCTAAATAAGCAAGTGTATCCCCTTTTTTAAAAGGTTGTGGGTGTGCCGGAGAAACATTATCTAAAATATCATATACACGAGCTGACTTGTCTTTTCCAATTGTGATTGTTTTAGGTGATCAATTAAAGGTTTTATTGTTCATTGTCAAGTTAGCATCTAAGTGGATAAATCCGATGTATACTCAACGATCATCGTTTGTATCATAAGTTCCGAAGTATTCTTGTAGAATTTTAGGTGAAAGGTTAAGTTTTGTTAATTTAACTCTTGTGAGCATTACAGTTCCTACACCTTGTCCTGTTTTGATTTGTGCAAATGAAAGGTGTGCATTATATACTGCGACAACTTCACCATCATATGGAGCGATAACTGGGGTGTGTTCTTTGGCTAAATAGTCTTCACCAACATGGATAGCGATTGGGGTTTTAACATCATCTAAATAAAATGCACGAGTTGAATCATAACCTCCTGAAAATAAGTTGCTTCCATAATCGTTATAAATTGACTGATTAACTCTTGATAAATCAGAATATGTAAGATGTCCAGCATGGAAGTTATATGCATGTGGATTTGCTTGCATAAAGTTGCTATCAAAGATTTCAGCAAATTTACCTACTCCAATATGTTTTTGTAGTTTTACGATTTTACCATCATATATAGCAGTAAAAGTTAAATATCCATTGCGATAATCAGTTGATTTAAATGAGTCTTTAAGGTATTTAAAATCATAGTTTATTGGTAAAATGGTAATATCTGAAACATTGTCTTTGAATCCTTGTTCTTCAAAGTTTTGGTTATAAATATTTCAGTTTGCGGGTTTTGCTAATAAGTTTGCCCGAATTTTTTCATCACGTAATACTGTGTTGTCTTTATCAAATGTAAGGTTAATTATTTTGTTAAATCCTACATTTGCAAAAGGAAATTTTTCATATCCTTTTTGGGTATTATCATAACCATTTGCAATTCTGATTTTAACAGTTAACTGATCGATTTTTGGTGAGTGAGTAAAATTAACATCATCAATAAAAATTTTAATAATTTGTTTATTTTTATATGGACTAAGTAAATTAGAAAAATCTGGATATGTTAAATTAAACATCGATGCAAGTTGTTTACGATTTAAATCATCAAAACTATAAATAGCATTTGATTTATCATCGATTAATGCTTGAATTTTAGCAAAAGCAGGATCAGATTTATCTTTAATAGATATTTTAATTGCATCACCTTGTGTTAAATTTTGCAACTTTTTAGATAAATCATTTACATCTTTGTAATTTTTTTCATCACTTGTTGATAATTTTATTCCTTTAAGAACAAAATTAACTTTGGTTTCAGCCTTTAAATTTAAATTCTTTCCTGTTGCTTCAACAGGGATAAGAATTTTCATTGGAATTATGATGTCATTATTATTATTGATATCTTGGCGAATGTTGTGATAGTCATATTCATATGATAACTTAGCAGCTTGTTCATCAGTTACTAATTTTTTGTCTTTTAAGATTTGTGTAAATGCAGAATCGTTAAAATCGAGGTAATCAGTTATATAGTTGTTATTACTTAGGTTTTTAAAAGTTATATTTGATGCATTAGTATTAGCTTTAAATTGTAATACTTGTGAAGAAACATCGTTATATTTAAAATAATCACTAATTCTTCTTAAAAATAATGTTTCATTAGTCAGTTTTGTTTTATTATCTGCATTTCCTTTGGCACGAAGTGCTTTAAGTTCAACTTGCTGTGGGTCTAGTGGTGTACCTGGTTTTGGTTCAGGATTGGTTTTTTGTTGTGTATTTGCTGCTTTTTGAATTACTGCATTAATATCAGAAAAAATTGCACTAAGATCTTCAAGGGTGTTTGCTTGTCCGATTCTGTTTTGGAAATCCTGTTTTTGTTCAGGTGTAAGTTTATCAGAAGCAAGTGCTTTTGTAATTTCATCTCTTTTTTGTTGTTTTGGGTCAACTTCCTTTTTAACGGTCGCTTGGTGTGAACAAGCGATTGCAACTGGAGCAATTACAATAGGGGATAAAGACAAAAATAATTTTTTAAATTTTTTAAACATAGAGCCTTTCTTATAGATTAGAAATTAAGTTTCATTGGAACACTTTTGCCTATTTCAACTGCAACAATTCCGTAAATGAGTGGGATAATAACAGTAAATAAAAGTGTTGTGGTGATTTTTATAGTCTCTAATAACATTAATTGTTTTATTTGTTTTGTTTTTTGATCATTTGATTTGATACTTTTTAGATGATATAAAATTTCAATAACTATTAATAAATAAGCAATCACATTAAAAACTATATCAAAGGCAAAGAAACCAAAAAAACTTGAAATAAATAAAAAGATTCAAACAACTATTAATGTTATAAAAAGTTTGAAGTAAGGGTTTGTTCCATAATTTGTGTCGTTGATATAACCTAACATTGGAACGATAATAACAAAAGTTGTAATAAAAATAAATTCTTTGATAATATATTTTCATCAACTTTCATTATATGGATGTCTTACTTTTAATAAATCTCAAATTTGTAAAGTTTGAAAAATTTCTTTATATTCCTTACTTTTAGATAATGAATTTTTTACTAAGAAAAATATTCCAGCAAAAACAATTAATCCACCAAAAGCACCTGAAAATTGCCCGCCTATTAAATAGTAAACACCTTTATCTAATGTCCCTGCCTCACCTGTAGAAATGCTAAATCCTTGCAATCTAGTTTGTAAAATCACACTTAATGGATTTAGCTGTGGAAATGCAGGAACATTTGCGGTGAAGTATGATAAAGCTCATGGTATGATAAATGCTAAAAAAGTAGCTAATGTGAATCCGATGGTATTAAAAAGCTTTTCGTTTTTGGGTTTATGCATATATTTTATTAAAAGTCATAACAAAATAAAAAATACAAGTGTAAAAGAAGCGAAAAACTCAAATAGAAAAGCACTTTTGTTTCAATAAGTTGATAATAACTGTTTTGCTGTCATAATTT
>NZ_JBTHHK010000011.1:0-30895 GCF_054353875.1 Mycoplasma sp. 4013
CCAACTTTTCACTTCTTTAGACTCCATCCTTTCACTTCATCAGCGTAAGTTAACTGCTTTAGAGAATATCAAAAAGACAATGTTAGATAAAATGTTTGTTTAAACAAAACACTACATCACAAACCCTCTGATGTAGTGTTTAATTTTATAACAACTAAGTTGTTACTTGCTTATTATCTTTTAATTATTTCACCTGTATCTAAATTATAAATAGTGCTAGGGATATTACTTCCTTTCCGAAAGCAATATAATGATAACAAACAGGATGTTGGTACAATATCACACCAACATCCTGTTTTTGTGGTTTTATGTTTTAGACATAGGAAATACAAAACTTATTTCCTTAGGTAAATATTCATAAAGGTCTTTTACCTGCTGATTACTAGGGTTTATATTAGCTGTTATGGTTTTAGATTTATCAATGTATTTTACATTCATAGTTATACGACTTTTTCGCGAACTTTCTTCAGCCATATATTTAACACCTATTTGTTCTAAATTAATAAGTCAAAAATGTAAATTTTCTGTGTCGTCATTTATGTAATCTGGGACTAAATTATATTGTGAAATCTGAGAATTCTGGTTTCTTGTTTCATACATTAACAAATTCTTACTCTTGAAGAATTCATTAATATTTTCGTTGTTTAAATAAATATTTTGAAACTCTTCTTTGTTAATTTGTTTTAGTTTTTCTTCTGTTAAAGTATTTATGTCAAAATTAACTTTGTCTTTAAATGTTTGATAATATTTCTTAACATAATTTAAATTAAATTTATCTAAAAATAATTTATTGAGTTCATCTACTGATTTAATAAATACATATTTGTCTTTGAATAAGGGTTGAAACATCCCGTTATTTTCTTTGTTATTTTCTCACAAATAATAAAAGTAATTTTCTTTAATTTTCTTAATATCATTTAGTCTTTGATATTCATCTACATATACATAAAATCTTTTTAAATCGTATTCATCATATTCTTTATTATTGTTTGTGTTATTTGTACAACTAGCAACAACCAATGATGTTAATGCAGAAAAAGGAAAAATTCATTTTTTTATAAAATTCTTCATATTATTTTTCCTGTATGGTATATGTTAATGCTAAACTATCATTGATTGAATTATCAAATAAAACATCAGAATATTTTTTAACTTTTAATCGATATATACCTGATTCAGGAGTTACATACTCAAGTATTTCATCGTTAGAGTCACTTGATATGATGCTTTTTACAACAGTTCATTTTCCAGAACTATCTTTTTTTTCTAAATATAAATCATAATCAGAAAATAGTTTATCATTTTGTTTTTGATTTATTGTTTTTAGATTCAATCTTTCTTCATTAATATGAGTATTTTTTCATTCTGCTTTTTCTTTTGCTAACCTTGATCCCTCAACAGAATTAGTTATAACACCACCTAAAACTCCTAAAAACCATCATCAATTTACATTTGCATTATATGTAGGTAAATTTTCATGTTCTTTTAATAAACCTGAATTGAACAATCAAGAACTTGCTCCCTTGATTTTTTTATCTTTTTGAACATAGAATTCTCTAGTAAACAAAACAAAATCATTATCAGATTTTGAAACTTCTTTAGTTACTAAATTATCGGCTGCTTCTAACATATTTTCAAAATCTACAATACCAGAACCATATTTTTCTGTATATCCATTCGCTTTATAATTGAGATTATTTACTTTTGGGGTTCTTGATGAAGCACCTATAATCGATTTTATAGATTGTAATCTAATTTTGTCTTTGTCTAAGAAATCTCTTTCTCTTAATAATGTTGAAACTAAACCTGTAACAACGGGAGATGCAAAGCTTGTACCTTGTGTATCTAAGTAATTTCACTCACCTTTACTATTTTTATGCCATCTTTTATATAAATATCCTGGAGCAACCACATTAGGTTTAGAAGTGGATGTAAAACTTTTAGGTAATAAATAATTAGAATATTTTGCTATCGTTTCGGTAGGTTTTTGTGCTCAATTACTAAAATCAAGAGCTCCTACAACTAAATTATTAAGGGAAAGTTTATATCCATTTAATCATTCGTTTTCTTTTTCTTTTTTATTGTTACCGTTACCTAATGAAAATATATTTACAACTCCATATTTTCTAGATATATAATCTAAAAATAGGTTTTTTTCATTATATATTGGATGCGCATCATCAATTGTATAACCGTAGCTATGGTTTATAACCCTAACCTTTTTATCTTTAACCATTCATTCAATACCTTTTTGTCATTCAGAATCTTCTATAAAGGCAGAAAAGATAAGTTTAGAATATCTATCATATCCTTTTTCCCCTGCTGTTATATTTGAAACTTCATTTGCATGATGGGTAATTGCAAAATCTGGTGTTTCGTTTATCTCAATACCAAATCTATTAAAATTTTGTAGTTTAGTTTCATCTAATCTCCCTATTACTTCTAAAACTCCAACATTCCCTAAGTTATTGTAATATCTTCTATTCTCTCTTTCTATTTGCTTCTTAAAATTTACTATTTCTAAATCTTTTGTGTTATCGATTGTAATATCCCTATCATAGTAAATATCTCAATCAATAACTTTTTGCTTGCGTGAATTCGTTGTATTAGATAATTGAATATTTTGTATTTCGTTTGGAAATACAATACCTTTATAAATTTCTTTTTTTTCTATAATACTTTTGACAAATTCTTTTCTTTGATTTTCATTATCAAAATAGAATCAAACGATCGGCATCATCGAGCTTGTTTGATAGCTTTTGAAATATAAATTTGATTTTTTAATGTTTTCTATGAATTCATTATTTTTTTGGACAGTTCATTTTTCATCCATAACTGAATTTTCTGCTTCATAATTTAATAAAAGTTTTAATTCATAATTATTGTTTACAGGTACATTCCTCACAGAATTAAATAGTTGTCCGTTTTTATTTATACGAACTTCTAATTTATTATTTTGATATCCTAAATATCAAGGTTTTTCTTGGTATCTTGATACATTTGTAGATGTTAATGTCGCTATACCTGCAACTGATGTGGTTAAAATACTACTAAATAAAAATATTTTTTTAATTTGCTTTTTCATATTTACTCCTTTTATGTTTGTTCTAAGAAATAAATTTCTTTTCAATTTCTTGCATTTTTATTCTACATAAAAAAAAGGTGAAATTAGAAAAAATAATTTAAAATATATTAAAAAATTTAGAAAATGTGCAAAATCCATGAAAAGGAAGTTTAACAAGAATTAAGATAAAAAAATTAAAAATTTTAGACATTTGTGAAATCAATTACTGATTTTCAAACTTAAAATCTAAATGTTTAAGTCGTTTAGGTTATATAAAAATAACTTATAAACAAATATTTGGTATTAATTAGTGTAATATGAGATGATATACTTAATAAAAATATAAACAAATTTAAATCAAAATCGCCACAGCTATTTGCTGCAACGATACAAAGTTAAATCTGTTAGTTTTATACATTCTTGTTTATGTGTTTTTTCTGTATTTCCCGTTTTGATGGTGAAAATTCTGTTTACCTATTGTTTATAGGGGTAAACAGAATTTTAAGGTATTTTTTTTCTTACTAATTTTTTATCTTCAAGCGTAAGTTAACTATTCTTAAAAATATTAAGAAAAAATTATTAGAAAAAATGTTTATTTAGGTTAGAATACACAAGAATTTAAACATAAAATATGATAACTTACAATATTAGTAATTTATCAGTTATTTTATTCTGCTAAAAAAGGAGTAAAATATAATTAATATTAAAATATAAATACAGGAGCAATTATGGCAAAATTTAGACGTATTTTTATGATTGTAACAGACGGTTTAGGAATTGGTCCGGATAAAGATCAAATTAAATTCGGTGATGCTGGCGCAAACACTATTCGATCTGCTTCAATGGTTGAAGAATTTCAAATTGATACTTGAAAAAAATTAGGTATCGGTAATATTGCTAATCTTAACGGAAATTATTATGTTCGTAAGCCACTTGCATATATGGCTAAAGTTCAAGAAGTTTCAAATGCAAAAGATACACTAGCTGGACATTGAGAAATGATGGGGGTTAAAACTAATACTCCGTTTCCTACATTTACTGAAAATGGATTCCCACAAGAATTAATTGATGAGTTATCAAAGGCTTTTGATGGAAGACCAATTGTAGGAAACAAAGCTGCTTCTGGAACCGAAATCATTAATGAATTAGCCCACGAAGAAAAAGAACGTGGTGCTATTATAGTATATACATCAATGGATTCGGTATTACAAATTTGTGCTCATGAAGCTTGAACTGGTTTAGATAACTTATATCGTTATGCTAAAGCAGCACGTGAAATTTGCTCATCAAAATCTGAATGAAATGTTGGTAGAATTATATGTCGTCCTTATATAGGTGATTTTGGTAGTTTTGAAAGAACTTTTAACCGACATGATTATGCTAACGCACCAGGTTATACTATTTTAAATAGTTTATATAACAAAGGTATTGAAGTTATTTCAGTTGGTAAAATTAATGATATATTTGTAGGCAGTGGAATTTCTAAGCACTTTCCATCCGAAGGTGATGCAAATGGGATGGATATTACAATTGATTTAGCGACAAAAGACGGTGAAAATCAATTTATTTTCACTAATCTTGTACAATTTGATTCGCATTTTGGACACCGTCGTAATGTGCATGGATATGCACAAAATATAGCTAATTTAGATACAAAACTTGCTAAGTTAATCAATGTAATGCGTGAAGATGATTTATTGATTATAACTTCTGATCATGGAAATGATCCAACCTATCCAGGATTTAACCATACTCGGGAATTACTGCCAGCAACTATTTTCTCTAAGTCATTTAAATCTCCAAAGGTTTTAACTAACTTTAACGGTTTAGGAACATTAGGAAACATTGTAGCACGTAATTTCGATGTTGATATAGTCACTGAAACCGGAGATGATATCTTTGATGAGTTAGTTTAAAAATACAGCAGTATTGCTGTATTTTTAAAAATGATTATAATTTAAATATGAATAAGCAAATTAAAGTAGGAATTGTAGTTGAATACAATCCGATGCATAATGGACATATTTATCAAATTAATTGAATTAAAGAAAAATTTCCTAATGCAAAAATAATCATAGCGATGTCATATAAATATTCACAACGTGGTGAAATAATTTGCTTACCTTTTTATCAAAGAAAAAAAATGGCTAAAAAATATGGAATTTATAAAGTTATTAAAATAAATAACAAAATCTCAGCACAAGCTGCACATATTTTTGCTTCAGAAGCCATTAAGTTGCTTAATAAAGCAAATATTGATTATCTTGTTTTTGGTTCTGAAACAGATGATATAAACACTTTTATCAATGTTGCTCAAATAATTAAGAATAATCAAGAAAAATATAACCAACTTGTTAAAAAATACCTAAAACAAAAAGGTAATAGTTTTCCAAGAGCAACAAATTTAGCATTAAGTGAATTAAGTGGATTTGAAATCAATCAACCTAATGATATTCTAGGTTTAGAGTATGTTAAAACAATAATAAATAATAATTTTAAAATTATCCCAGTTTGCTTAAAACGTACCATTGGATTTCATAGCGAGCAAATAAGTAATAATTTTGCTAGTGCAACAAAATTAAGAGCAATGCTTAAAGAAAATCAAAGTATAAAGTCATTTTCTCCTTTTGATATAAAAAAAATCAAGTCGAAATTTCTTATAGAAAATACTTATCCAAAATTTCAAAAGATTGTAAGAAAACTATCAGCGTCCAAAATAGCTCAATTTCATATGGTAACTGAAGGAATTGAAAATCTTTTTAAAAAACATATTGAACAACCAGATTATCAAAGTTTTATCCAAGCATGTGTGAGCAAAAGATATACTGCAAGTAGAATAAAAAGAACATATTTATATGTCCTTCTTAAAATTAAGAAATTTGTTATTTAATTTTAATAGAATATGCATTGATATTTTTATAAGGAATATCATTTGTGTTAAAAATCATAGTTTTCTTAATTGAATCAACAGTTATTTTAAAATTACATATATATGGAATAAATAGGTTATTAAAAACTGTGATTTTTACAATTTTTGCTATTGGATAATGAAAATAAAAAGTTTTTTGTTCACATTGATTAATAAAATATGAAGTTAAAATTTGATAATAATTAACTTGTGACAATGGTTTTATAGAATTTTCATTCGATGTTAAATGTCTTAAAATAAATCCAATATTATTAGGAATCAAGCAATATAATTTAACTAAAAGTTTTATTTTATCTATTAAATAAAAATATCCTGATTTTTCAAAAACCATAAACTTTTTTAAATCAAAGATAGTAGTGTATTTTGATTTAAAAGTTTTTATAATTGCTTTAAATGTATTATTGTAGTTCGATGAAATCTTAAAATCATATAGGTAATCATCAAAAACTTGAAATGTTTCAAAAATAGACAAATTACTTTCGTTTTCTTCATGGATATATATTGATCGATTATATAAACTTTTAAATGCATATAATGTTTTTTTTAAGTAATTAGTTATTTCTTCTTTGTCTTTTTTATTAATTTTATTTATCTTAGATGAGATGTTTTTTAGCATTAAATCATCATTGTTGAATACTTCGGAATATTTCTTAGTAATTAAAATTAAGTTATCTCTTAATTCATTTTTGCTAGGATCAAATTTACTTAAATCTAGGTTTTTTGTTACTAACATATCTTCATATATAACATTCTGTGTCGATGTTAGCGTTTTTTGTATTGTTTGACTATCTTCTGAATCATCAAGAATGTTTTCGTTTCGGTTAATTGCATTTGCAATAACCAAAATATTACTAAAGTTCAACTCATAAGCAATTGAAATATTTTTAAATTGCGAAATCAAAGAAAGAAAATTTTGTAATAATTTCAATTTTCTTTCTTTTTCTTTTTTATTTTCAAGTGTATATTTTGAACTTTTTTCAATATACATAAATTCTTCATTGAAAAAATATAAATATATATCAGGAATAACAACAATAAATTTTGTTAATGATTTAGATGTGTTTTTAAGGTGAAAGAATACCGAATCATAATATTCTTGGTTTTTTTGATAGTTACTTTTTGATATTACTTCACTATCTAAAAATACAAAGTGCTTATTATCAAAATTATGTGAAGTTTGTGATCAAGAATGTCTCAAATAATACATTACTTGGAACCTCCGAACTTTTTAGTTGGATATCTAACTCAGCAAGGTTTATTAAAATATAATGAATCTTTTTAATCCCGTATAATTTTATAACTTGCAAAATCTTCTTATATCTTCAATCTTGCAATTTTGTTTGTTGCATTATATCATAATCAGTATATTCAAGTTCTTTGAGATTATAAACCCTATCTGCAAGTGAAAAAATACTAAAAATCTGTGACATTAAAGTTATTTCATTATCACCTTCACTACTGCGTTCAAGGTATTTTTGATAAATTTTACCTACATCTTTACTTTCTATCGAATTTATAAAAGCAAATTGGTTGTTTAACTTATAGTCTGATATAAAATCGTCAATAATATCCTTAGTTAAATTATCGGTATATGAAGTCATTTTCTCAACTTCATTTTGGATGATAAATAAGTTTTCTGGTAATTTTTCAAGCAAGTAAATTAAGTCGCTTTGTGATATTTTTGTTCCCTTAGAACGAATAAAATTACCTATCTGTGTTCTTATTTCATACTTATTTATTTTATGTAGTTCTATAACCTTAAAAGTGTTCAAAATAAAATCTGTTAAATTATTTCTTGTATATTTAACTTGATTTAATACTAAAATCAAAGTATTTTTGTTCTGTTGCATAAATACTTTTTTAAAATATTCGATTATTTCATTGTCTTTTTCTGAAATTTTTGTAGCAGTTAATAGATTAAGATTATAAACGATAAATAGTTTAGGTTGCTCAAACAAATTTTCACTTGAAATTTCATCTAAAATTTCAAGTAAATTATAATTTTCACGATAAGTAAAGATATTTTCATCTAAAAATTTTTCCTTAATTTTATTAATTTCGCGATTTATAAAAAATTCTTCATCACCTATTATAAAATACATAATAATATTATAACTGATAATGCCACTTTTTATAAAGATACATCATTAAAATAGAGCAAACATAAATTAAAACTACCATAATTTCTTTAACATATAAAAATTCAATTTTGATATTTACTACAAAATATAGCATCATTGAAATAATTGAGTTTACACTGTATATAACTAAAAAAGATGCAAAAGGAAATCAAAATAAAACTAACGATACTATTAAAATTATCTCATATAATATAGCAAAAATAGGTATGATTAAAAAAGAAAGCAAATTTATATTTTTATTCATATAAATTATGAACAAAATTGATATAAATCATAATGCTAATGAAGTAATAATTTTTGTTTTAATTCTAGTTAACTTTTTTGTAAAAAGTAGTAGATAAGTTAAAATAAAGGTGATAAATAATCCAACAGATAAATTAATTTGATTGTTTAAAGCAATACATATAAATGCAGTAAAAAGATATTTATCAGACTTATCCTTGAAATATTTTTTATTTCTAGGGAGTATTTTAAAAACAAAAGCACGGTTAGTTGAAAAACTTCAGTTACACAAAAATCAATAAATTCCTATAACAAAAATTCCAATTCATTTTCTTTTTGTTATTTTCTTTAATATTTTATCAATTATCCCAAAATGTAGTCCACTAATAATAAGCAGATGCATAATACCAATTTTTGATGCATTATCAATTAACGATGATGTTTTATATGTATATCCAAATGTCATTGGGATCAAGGTTTGCTGGTAACCATCAAATTTTGAGTAAAAATTAAAAATATAGTAGCGAAAATCTCAGTTTGTAGCAGGTGAAATATTTGTTGATAGGATTTTTTTATAACTTGTTTCAGCAATGTTTCCTTGCACATTGATAAATTGATAAATTGAATAATTATCATTATAATTTGAAATATAATACTTTAAATTTCAAAAATTTCGTATTGCTATATAGCTTTTATAAACACCAATTACTTGGAATGTGTTATTTACACCTGATGCATAAAAATATCTATATATAAGCATTTTAGATAATAAAATTACAGATAAAATTACTATGAAAATAAGCAGCCGAATTAAGTATTTTCTAAAAATATAAATCTGAATTAGTGAAATAATTATCCAAAAAAGTAAAATCAAAATACTAAATGATGATAAAACAAGATAAAAGAATGTTAAAACCAAAAATGCATTAAATGATGCTATTCTAGAATCAAGAAAGTTCTTAATTTTTCAATTGTTTTCTGGCCAATACCAGAAATTTTTGAAAGCTCGTCTCAAGTTATTATGTATCCTTTACTTTCTTTATAATCAATTATCTTTTGTGCATATGATTTACTTATCCCATAACTTGTTAATTGATTGATTGAATGCAAATCTTCTCAATTAAGTTGATGGTTTTTAAACGGAACATATATTTCTTTATTTTCAATTGCTAAATCATCTAATTTAAATGCAGATACATCTCCATCTGGTAATAGTTTTGTAATAAAGAATAACTGCCGATATGTTAGTGGACTAGAACTTTCGTGAATCCCTGTTTGTTTTACTGCACCTTTTAAGATATATCTTTTTATCATTTCTTTTTTTACTGTATTTTGCTGTGGTGTAGCAAAAAAAGTAAAATAACTAAGTGTACCAAGTGTAGCTGCTATCAAAATTATGCTTATTATATATTTAAAAATTTTTGCTTTCATATTTTATATATAGATTATTTTAAAAAAAGAAAGCAAAAAGAACAAAAAAAGAACTTTTTAAGAACTTGAAATTTAGTAAAATATAAAGAACAAGGAGATTTATGTCATTAAAAGCAGGTATTGTCGGACTTCCAAATGTTGGAAAAAGCACATTGTTTAGTGCGATAACTAAAAAACATGTTGAAGCAAGCAATTATGCATTTACAACTATTGAGCCTAATATTTCATCGGTTCCTTTAATCGATGTAAGATTAAAAAATATAGCTAATTTAGTTAATCCAAAAAGAATAGTATGAGCAACTTTTGATTTTGTTGATATTGCCGGATTAGTCCAAGGTGCTTCAAAAGGTGAAGGATTGGGAAATAAGTTTTTAGCTAACATTCGTGAAGTAGATGCAATTATTCATGTGGTTCGTTGTTTTTTAGATAAAAATATTATGCATGTTTCTAATTCAGTTGATCCAGTTCGCGATAAAGAAATAATTAATACTGAATTAATTTTAGCTGATTTAGAAACAATTAATAATGTGTTAAATCGTGTTGCAAAGAAAGCTAAATCAGGTGACAAAGATGCTATTATTGAGCAAAATGCCGCAATGAAAATAAAAAAAACACTCGAATCTGAAATACCTGCTAGGGAAGTTGACTTAGATGAATATGAAAGTAAATTTATTAAAGGGTATCATCTATTAACTTATAAACCAATTATTTATGTTGCTAATTTATCATCTGAACAATTTTTGGATTATAATAATGATGCAGTTTATGTGAAACTAAAAAAATCTTTAAAAGATTATCAAAAACTTTTACCGATTTCGGTAAAACTTGAATCAGAATTAACCGAAATCGAAGATGAAAATGAAAAACAAGAATTTTTATCACTTTATGGAATAAAAACTAGTGGATTAGATTTACTTACCAAACATGCATTCGATTTATTAAATTTACAAACTTATTTTACAGCCGGAGAATTAGAAGCGAGGGCTTGAGTGTTTCATAAAGGATGAAATGCTCCTAAATGTGCCGGAGTAATTCATAGTGATTTTGAAAAAAAATTTATTAAAGCAGAAGTAATTTCTTATAATGATTATATAAATTATCAAGGTGAATTAGGTGCTAAGAATGCTGGAAAAATGAGATCGGAAGGAAAATCATATATAATGCAAGATGGTGATGTTTGTCACTTTAAATTTGGTAAATAACTTCTTTATGGGGGTTTTGTATAATGGTATTATAGCAGTCTCCAAAACTGATGATAAGGGTTCGATTCCTTTAACCCCTGCCATATCAAAATGATCAAAAAAACCTAGTTGTTGCTAGGTTTTTTATATGCAAATTCCACAATTCTTGGTTTATTAGCAATATCATTAATAATTTTGATGTCATATTTTCATTTTTGATGATTTCATCAGTTTAAATGTAACGGGTTGATTTCAAAAAATATTTTTGCTTCATTTTTTAAATATTTATCAGCTTTTTTAATAATTTGCTGATAAAAATATAAACCATTATTATCAGCAAATAAAGCATTATGTGGTTCAAAATTAAGAACTGATTTATCAAGTTTTTCGTTTGTTGATAAATAAGGTGGATTACTTACGATAACATCGAATTTACCTGTGATGCTATCAAATAAGTCGCAATTGATAATCTTGACTTCTAAATTATTTATCTTCTTATTTAAGTTACTTTGCATAATTGCTTCATCAGAAATATCAGATAAAATTACTTCTGAATTAACAAAATATTTTTTTAATGCTAGTCCGATAAAACCTGAACCACAGCATAAATCTAAAATTCTTAATTTAGCATTTTTAGGATACATCTTTTTCACATATAAAATTAATTCTTCGGTTTCATATCTAGGTATTAAAACTTTATATCTCAGATCAATTTTTACATCAGCCATTTCAATATATCCGATTATTTTTTGAACTGGCATGCCGGTTTCAAGTTGTTGTTCTTCAAAAGAAGATATGTTTTGATCCAAACCATATCTTCTTTTTTCAAGCAATAAATCTGCTTTTGTTGGCATTAGATCCCTGCTTCTTTTATTTTTTCATTTTGTTCTTCTGCTAATAATGCATCAATAATCGCATTCAACCTACCTTCCATAACAGGCGCTAAGGATGTTGAATAACTGATGCGATGGTCAGTAACACGATCTTGTGGGTAGTTATAAGTTCGTATTTTTTCAGCACGTGCTCCTGAACCAGCAAGTTTTCTAAATGCTGATTCTTCGGCATGTTTTTTTTGAATTTCTAAATCATAAAGTTTAGATTTTAAAATTCGCATCGCAATCTCTTTATTTTGAATTTGCGATTTTCCTTCTTGACAAGATACTACGATTCCACTTGGAAAGTGTGTAATTCTAACTGCTGAATCAGTTGTATTAACTGATTGACCACCATTACCACTTGAACGGAACACATCAACTCGGATATCTTCGGTTTTCACTTCTATTTCTACATCATCATCGATTTCCGGCATTACTGTAACAGTAGCTGTAGATGTATGAACACGTCCTTTTGCTTCGGTTACAGGAATTCTCTGCACACGGTGTACTCCTGATTCAAATTTTAATTTAGAATAAGGTTTTTCACCTTTCACAGAAAAGGTAACTAATGTAAAACCACCTGCTTCAGCTCCAATTGAATCTAATAATGTAGTTTTCATATTATTTTGTGTACATCATTTTAAATACATACGGTATAAATCACCTGCAAAAATATTTGCTTCATCGCCCCCTGCTGCTCCACGAATTTCTACTATTACATCTCTGTTATCATTTTCATCCTGTGGAAGAATTAAAATTTTTAATTCTTCTGTTAATTTGTCCATTAATTCTTCAGTTGTTTGAATTTCAAGTTTAGCAAATGCCAAAATTTCTTCATCTTTTTCTATTGATAACATTTCTTTTGCTTGTGTATGATTTTCTCGAGCATCAAGGTATTTGTTGAAAACTATAACAATATCTTTTATTGAATTAATTTCTTTGCTGATTTTGTTATATTTTTTTATATCCGAAATAATTTCAGGTTTTTCAAGCGACTTTTCAAGTTCTTGATATTTTTCCTTGATTTGATAAAGTGATTTATACATTGTTTGTTCCATAGTATTTTTATTTTATCATAATTTTAAATATAAAAGAACCAAAGCATTCGCTTTGGTAAATTTATTTACGATATTCTGATGGAACACCATCTAAGTTGATATGACAATATCCAAATGGATTTTTGTTTAAGTAATTTTGATGGTATTCTTCTGCCTTTGTATCATCACTAACAGGTAAAATCTCAATATAATTATCTTTACCTTCAGTTTCTTTAAATGCTTGATTTAGCTTTTTAAATTCAGCTCTTAGTGCAGTTTCATTAGTATATATCCCAACACGGTATTGTACGCCACGGTCATTTCCTTGTTTGTTTAATGAATAAGGATTAATAATTAATAAAAATAGTTTAAAAATATCATTAGGTGTTAAAACATCTGCATCATAAATAATTTTTACAGCTTCAGCATGCGATGAACCATTACATACTTGTCGATATGAAACACTTTCGCTACCACCATTAATATAATGAACACTTGTGCTTAAAACACCTTTGACTTTTTGGAAGAATGCTTCTACTCCTCAAAAGCAACCACCAGCTAAATATACTTCTTTGTTCATAATTTCCTTTCTGTATAAAATTATATATAAATTCTTTAATAAATAAATTTCATTTATTTCTTTCTTTTATTTCTTTCTTTGTTATGAAAATAAAAAAATTTTTCAAATTTTTGGTTTATCTTGTTACAATAAAACAAAACAATGTAAAATTTTTTCATCTATTATGATGTTGATTCCTTGTTTGTTATAATTGCTCCGTATATATATATATATATATATATAGGTTGTGCTTTCACTAAAACCACTTGTATATAGGAAGAAATATATTTATATACCTTTTAAAACATAATAGAGGTTTATATGAATTTAAAAAAACTCAGAACCTTGCTAGTATCTGCATCAGCAGTTGGATTACTAGCAAGTATTTCAGCAACTGATTCACAACCAGCAACTAATAAAGATAGTTCTAAATCAGTTGATAACACAAACAACGATTCACTTTATCAAATTTTTCCAGGTGTACAACAATCACAATATCAAAAAGATAAAGACTTTTTAATCACAAATGATGTAAATATCGTTTTTGAAGAAGGAATTGATGATGAAACAATTGCACGTTTTGATGAAGTATTAAAACTAAAAAACTTGCAATATAAAGCAACACGCAGGTTTATAGCAGGTAAAACTAATATTTTAGTCGGAATCAAAGGTGATAGCACAGATGATTTAGTTGATAAAAAAGTTAAAGAAATAAGAATCGATTTAGATGATAGTTTAAATACTAAAATCGATTCATATCAATTGGATTCTAAAAAAGTTGATATCGACGGACAAGAAACTGATTATATAACAGTTATGGCTAAAAATTCCGATGCTGCTTTTTACGGAGCAACCACCTTGTGACATATCTTTAAACAACTTGAAGGGAACAAAATTGCAAGTTTTGAAATCAAAGATTGAGCAGATGTTAAAACTCGCGGAGTTGTTGAAGGATATTATGGAAATCCTTGGAGTTTACAAGATCGCCAAGATTATATGAAATGGGGTAGTTACTATAAACTTAATGCATATATGTATTCTCCAAAAGATGATCCAAAACATCGCAGCAAATGAAGAGAGTTATATACACAAGATGAACTTGATCGTTTGATCAAACCGCTTGCAAAACTTGGTAATCAAACCAAAGTAAGGTTTATTTATACCTTACATCCATTTTCAGATAGCAGAATGACTATTGCAAACTATGATAGCGATTTGAAAGCATTGAAAGCGAAATTTAAGCAAGTTATCGATGCAGGTGTTCGTCAAATCGGGGTGTTAGGTGATGATTTTGGTAAACCATTTAAATCAGGTAATGATCAAAATGCTGAAACCCAATCTGAAAATCAACAAAAGAAATTTCTGGAAGATTTAGTTTCTTGATTAAAAGAACTTAAAAAAGATTATCCTGATTTAGTTCTAACCATACCTTATGTAGTTGATGAGTATATGGGTGATGGTCAAAAATATTTTGCAAGTTTTCCTCCAGAAGTATCAGTTGTAATGACTTCAGGGGCAATTTTCGGAACCGTAAATAATGATTGATTAAAAAAATACGATCAAACATTATCAAATCAAATACAAACTCAAAATACAGAGTCAAAAACAACTGCAAATATGGTGAATCCACCATTATTATGGATAAATTGACCAGTTAGTGATCAAGCCAAAACCAAACTGATTTTAGGTGGATACAAAGACTTTTTAAAACCAGGTGTGGATGCTTCTAAGTTTTCAGGATTACTGCTAAATCCGATGCAACAAGAACAACCATCAAAAGTTGCTATTTTTGGTGGAGCAAACTATGCTTGAAAAGTTTGAAAATCCAATGCAGAAGCAGATAAAATTTGAGAAAACTCCTTTAAACATGTACTAAATAATTCCGAATTTGATAACGCAGTTTCAATTGCATTTAGAGAAATTGCAAAACATATGATTCATCAAGATCAGAGTAATTTATCTCCCCCACAACTACAAGAATCACAAAATATCAAGGATATAATTACAACACTGCAAAACAAATTATCTAATGATTCATTTACTGATTCAGATATCAATTCATTAATCGATGCATTTAATACAATTTCAAACTCTTTAAAAATCTTTTCATCTTCTACTTTAAATCCACAGTTAATTGCTCAAATGAAACCATGACTTGATTCTTTTAAAGAATTATCTGCTGGAATTACTATGTTATTAAATGGGTTAAAAAGTTATAAAAATGGTGAGCCAGATAACTTTATTGAATTTGCTAATGTAGGTAAAAATTTGATCGATGCATCTAAAAAACATAGTTTCGATTACTTAGGTAATCAGTTAAATGCTATTCCTGGTTCACAATACATCCAACCACTTGCACAAAAATTAATTGATTGAACCTTAAATAAAATTAATAATCAAACATTGCAACCTAGCAGTTTTACCAGTACTTTTATCACTGAAATGAAAGGTAAACAAGGAAACATCGATCCATCAGTTGTTTTTAATAAAGATAATACAACACAACTTATTTATACTCAATCTAACGACGCTAGTGCTGGCATCAAAGCAGGTGATTGATTTGGAGCAAGATTTAATCATCCTATTTCGCTACATTCTGTTTTTGTTAAATTTGTAGGGGCAGAAGGAAATCACTTTTTAACGTCTAAATTACAATATCAAATAAATAACAGTGACCAATGAGTAGATGTTCCAAATCAAACATCAATAAATTATTCTGATAATGAATCAACAGGTAAAGATATAAGTTTTAATACTATATATAATGTAATTGCAATAAGACTATATGATACAGAAGAAGCACCAAGAAATAATAAAAATTTACGTTTATTAGAATTTCGTGCTAATCCAGATGTAGCTGCAAGTGATATTGCATATACAGGGCTACAATTTAATCCAGCAAATACTACTATGCAATCAAAAGATGCTTATCAACCTGATGCACATAGTGGACCTGCTTATTTAACTGATAATAAATTATCAACAGAAGGATGATATTCTAATGCTAAAAACGGTCAAAATGATACTGTTTTCGTCGGTGACACACTAGGATTCAGTTTACCAAGCAAGCAACTTGTTACATCAATCCGAGTAGAACAAGCTTGATCAAAACCTGCTGATGCATTAAATGATTTCGTTGTTGAATATAAGGACGAAAATGAAACAGACTCAAGTAAACAATGAAAACAATTTGGAGCATTTCATCTTAATAATCAACAAATTCAATATATTTCAGGTTATGCTAATGCTAAGGATTTTAGATTTAAAGTAGTAGCACAACAACATGTATGATGAAGATTAGCTGATATTTCAGTATATGGACCAAATTATACCAGTAAGCAAAAATATCGTATTTCTTCAAACATGAAAGTTTATCAAGATTATAACTTAGACCATGTTTTGGATGCAAATGATCAAAGTTTCGCATGACTGTCACATTCTGATAATGGAAATGTGCAAAATAGTGATTATGTTGATATTGATTTCAAGCGTCCGATGCAAATTGCCTCATTACGAATTTTGCAAGAGAATGCTGATAAAGTACATAATATCGTTATTCAAGCAAAAAGAAATAACTTACCAATTGATTCAGATGTTCAAAATATCACTGATGCAAAAAATGATCAAAATGTTAACATCCCCGATTCGTGGGGTATTATAACTGGAATCAGAATTAAATCAAAAGATAATTTGCAAACTTGATGAAAATTGCACGATGTATCATTTGTTGAAAAACCACAGCCATCAAATAAATACTTATTCACCGATATCCAAAGTCCAAATCTTGTTACAGATAAAATTGATAATACATTTAAATTATTTAACCAAAATACCCCCGATGCAACCTCGAATATCACTGTTGCAAAGGACAAATTCATCGGTATTGATTTAGGTGATGTATATAATGTAGATTCAATAACAAAAGATATAACAAATCCAGATACAAATCTAAAACTACAATATTCATCAGACGGATATCAATGAACAGATGTTGAAAACACACTTAGTGCTCCAGTAAGAATGCAATTTGTGAGATTAATAAACAAAAAGACAGGCAATTCGGATACTAATTTATCAGTTGCTTTTAAAAACTTACAAGTTCATATTATAGATGTTAAAACATTTGGATATTTAGTTTCTTCAACCATAGCAAACAATCATAACAACACTGATACAAGAAATTCAAATTATGCTTTCGATGGTGACATTAACACTTCAGTTAGCTTTACATCAACACCTAAAAAAGATAATGAAATTATCTATGATTTAGGTCAACAAATTGATTTAAAATCTTTACGGATTTATGCAAGTAAATCAACTTCAAATTATCCAAGAAATATAGAAGTTTTAGCATCGGCAACTAATGAAACATCTGCTCATTGAACATCGCTTTTTAGTATCAATGATACTACCGATTCAACTAATAACTTAGCAAATGTGCAAGCAGGAACAGAAGATCCAAAATATCCAAATGCTAAATATTGAGGAAAAGATGATATCTCTACAAAAGCTAGATATATAAAACTAAAGATAACCAAAGATTATCCAGCAAATACATCATTAACAATTAATGAAATTTTAGTTAACAAAGGTGTCTATATCTCTGCCGATAACGATCCAAGGTTTGGAGGAGAAAATTACTCAGAAATTTCAAAAGATACCAAACCTGCTAATACATTAGATTCAAATTTAAATACATATTATGAACCTAAAAATGCTGCTGGTAAGTTAATTTGGTACATCGAAAAAGGTTATTTTGATAACCGTAATTTAAGGGTTGTTTCAGATGGAGATTCATATGCATCAGTTTATGTAAATATTCTTGATACATCTACAAATGCAGTAGAAAAGAAGTTGGTAGGTAAATTATTTACAAATATTGTTGCATTCAAACTACCACATCAAACAAATAAAGCAATTATATCAGTCGAAATCGATTGAGATGCAAGTAAACCTAAGCCAAAAATTACTGAGTTAATAGGCTATGATATTATCCAAACTGCCGAGACTGATAAAAATACTTTAAAAACCTTAGTTCAAGAAAACATTGAATCAACTTATAACAATTGAACAAACAAATCAAAGACAAATTATGATGCAATTAAGGCTATTGCTCAAGAAGCAATTAAGGATGATGAACTCTTAACACAAAAAACTATTGATGATATTAAAACCAGACTAGAAAATGCTAAATCTTCTGCTTTAACTAAAACAACTAAACAACAACAATTACAAGATATTTTAAATTCTGTATTAGAAAACACTGATAATGTTGTTTATACTCTTGATTCATACAGTAAATATCAAAATGCTATTGATGATATTAAAGCAGCACTGAAAAATACAAATGATTTGACCGATTCTACTGTAACATCACTAAAACAAGCATATCAAAAAGCAAAAGAATCACTGGTTGTTTCTGATGTTCAACAACAAATAGCACAACTTAACATCAAAAATTTCGATACTATTAATAAGTTAGAATATACCGATGCTTCCTATAATCAGTTAAAAGAGAAATCAGATGCATTAAAAGCAGAGTTAAGAAAAACTAATCCATCTGCAGTTGAGTTAAAAAAACTTAATGATGCATATATCCATGCATACAAATCCTTAGTAGCATCAGTCAAAGGTGCTAAATTACTAGCATATAATGAGTATTTAGAAAATGATGCTTATGGATTTACAGATAAATATCAACTTCGCTTTCCTAGCTTATCTAAAAATATTGCTGATTTAATTAATCAACAGAGTGTGGTAATAAGTAACCCTGATGCTACTTCTGACCAAATTGATGAAGCTTTAGCATCGTTGAAAACAACTACTAATAAAGCAATTGAGCAAAGAAATCATTTGATTTCAAAATATCAACTTCTTACCAAAACACAAATTCCTAATACCAACAATATCTATACAACAGATTCATATGCTGATTACAGTCGAGTTTTTAATCAAATTAAAAATAATCTAATCGATGTTCAAAGAATTACTGAAAAACAAATCAATGATGCACAAAGTCAGATAACAAATGCACAAGATATGCTGAAAATTAATCCATCTAATTTAAATGATGCAAAAAAATATGCTCTAGCTCAATTAGAAAAATTAGATGATAAACAAGATTTTGCAAACAAAATTAATGCTTCCGATTTAACAGCTGATAAATTAAGTGAAATTTTAAAGCAAATTAATGATTTATATAATGCACAAGAAACCAAAAAATTACAAGATCAAAGAAATAAAACAAAAGCCTTAATTGATAAAATAAAAGACTTAAAGATAAAATCTGATTTAACTAATCAAATGTCAGATGCAGATAATATTATTGATTTACAAAAAATCTATCTTATAGCAGATGCTCAAATAAAAGCAGAAGCAAAAGCACAAGCAGACTTTGATATATACAAAGAAAATATCAAAGGAATTGCAAATCAAATCTTAGATTCAACCAAGAAAGGTCAATTCATCGCTCAAATTGATGCTGCCACTACTAAGCAACAGCTAGATTCACTAAAAACTTTAATAGATAAAGAAATTAATGATGAAAAGCAAGCACAACAAGCAAAAGATGAAAAAGCTAAGGAGCAATTAGATCAAGCGAATTCAGATGTTGATGCATTAATCAAAAAACTTCCTGATAATCTGCAAGCAATATATCATAATAAACATGAGCAAGTTAAAAATAACATTAAGGATGTTAATGCATTAAAAGATGAAGTTCAAAAGAAAATTGATGAAATTAACAAAAATCAAGAATCTAAACCTAATACACCTGAAAATCCTAAGCCAACTGAAAAACCAGCAGAGAAACCTAAACAACAAATCAAATCATCTAATGGTTGAAAAATAGCTGTAGGAGTTATAGTAGGAATTTTAAGTTTAGGTATCATTAGTGGGCTAACATACTATTTTATAAAGAAAAAACGTAAATAAAATAAGCATCTATGGATGCTTATTTTTGTGTTAAAATACCAGTATGGATAATGCATTCAATGAATTTCTAGAATCAATAAACTTAGATTTATATCGCACTAGATATAAAAATATCAAAATTATGGAAGCAGATATACCAAAAGAAATCCAAGCACTTGATGCTATATATCAAGTTTATTGACATAATAATAACTTACTTGATTTGATGATTGATATTTAAATTATTATTTAACCGACGATATGAAAGCAAAAATTCTAAATTTCAATAAAAATCATATTGGATTATGCGAATGTTGTTTATTTAAAGGTATAGAAGCAAGGATATATCGAACCTGAGCATCAATTATTACACAAATTCAAGCAGGTTATTGTTGTCAAAGAGTTTTTGGTAAAGAAAATGTATTTCAATCAAGTGACTTAGATCGAGATGGTATCGATATTCTAATAGATTATAAAGGTGTCAAAATCGGGTTACAAATTAAAAAGGAAACAGGTAGAAAAGAAATCAGAAACAGGATTTCATTAGCGAAAAAACAAAGTATTGCAAATAAAGTTATTGATATTTATTATACTGTGATAACTGATGAACAAGTTGAAAAATGTAAGTATGTAAAGAAAACCAAAGAACATAATCAAGGTGATTATAAAGATTATGCATATTTGTATGGATTAAATGGAGATAGTCCGTATTTACAAAAACTAAACAATGGATTTGTAATTTTTACACTTAAATATTTTCAAGAAATTAAAGATTTGATTGATAATAAAGTTCAAATATTGTATATTTAGTTTATTTAATTAAATTTACAATATTTTCAGCAAGTTTTATATAATTAGGATTTATTTCAAATGATAAATAATTTCCACCCATTTCTTTGGTAACATAACATTCGCTACCTGAACCACAAAACGGAATTAAAACATTAAATTTACGACCTTTTGGTCTTGATGCCATAATTAATTTACGAGTTAAATCCATAGGTTTTTGAGTAGGATGGATAATAATATCACATTCATCATGGTCTCTTCGTTGCTTCGGATTGCAAAAAATATTATGTGTTTTACAGTAAAAATAGCGCTCTTGAAGCGCTTTTCCGCCTGCCAGAGTGGATATTTCAAAAACATCCTTAGGTAATGCTCCTTTTTCATGTGGGGTGTAATAGGATTGATAATTTGGATCACTATTAAAACGACACTTAGTTGAAGTTCGCTTTTTACCAGCAGAGTTTTTTATAAAATTTTCTGTATATGGAACACGAACATCATCGATATTAAAGTTAGGTTTATCTTTTCAAAAACAAATTATACTTTCATGTGAACGCTGTCAAAATTTTAAACCAGGTGTAACTTTGTTAGTATAATGTCAAATTAGTCACCGTTGCTTTTTTAGATCTATTTTAGTTGAAATATGTGCTAATATTTCACTAAAACCATAAATATAACCTAAACCATTTGGCTTTAATATTCGATAACACTCTCTAAATCACTGCATTGTTCAAGTGATATATTCATTAATATCCATTGAATCTTTATTGTTACCAAAGTCTTTACCTATATTATATGGTGGATCAATAATAATTACGTCGGCTGAATCATCTGGTATATTTTTTAAACCTTCTAAACAATCTACGTTTATAATTTGATTATTAAATTCATAAATTTTGTGCATATTTACTTTCTTTATATAAATATACAAATTTTAAATTTGTATATTTATTATAATAATTCCGAAATTTTCATTCCTTTTATAAAACTTTGAATATATTCTCAATCTATTTTACCATCGGTTGTTTGTGGTAGCAGCAATAATGTTTGATCAAATCGCTTTGATTGTCAAGTTCTACCATAAGAAAACTTATAACGGTGCTGATCTAAAATTGTGATCAAAAACATTGCAGTATAGATATTTAAGTGTTTAGATCTTCCAATTGTAATAAACGAATTAGCAATAAAATCATCAGGATGATATAAACTATATCCACCTGAACCATCGCCACCAGTGATAAATCCAATGCAATTTCCTTTGGTAACTAATTCTTCATCATATTCAACTTTTTCTAAAACTCCGTTATTTGTCTTTTTAGCAGCTACATAATAAATATTATCGCCTTTTATTAATTGATGAGTTGTTTTTAATCTACCTTTTTCAAGTTTACATAGGTTATCAAAAACTTCTTTGATATTAAACTCTTTTCAACTACTTATATCAATTTTTTCATCTTTTTGCTTATTTTTCAAATAAACTAACAACTTATCAAATTTTTGTGATTTAGATATATATCAAATTAAATCAAAATCTGATATTTCCTTTTCAACTATATCCATTTCTCTTTTGATTTGAAAAATCAAAAATTCTTTGATAGTTTTTTCAAAAGAGAATTTAGTTAAATTTGAATAATTTGTTTTTAGATGCGAATGCACATTTCATTCTGAATCAGGTTTAATAGGTACACTGATAGCTTTGGATGTATCAAAATAATTATTGAATAAAAAATCTAATAATTTTGCCTCATTTTCTGCATATTTTTCATATAAATCAATTCTTCCTTTTGCAGTGACAACTAAGCCATCATCAAAGTTATAAAACTTTACATCTTTTTTATAATCATGTGGTAGGTGTGTTTGAAAAACTGCAATAGCAGTATATGTTGACGCATTTGGTTTAAATAAATCAGATGGCATATTAATAACATATTTTAAAGTATGTTTATTTAAAATCATTTGTCTACGATGAGGATCTTTAAAATACATTGATAATGGAGCAATAATTATTCCATATCTGCTGCAGTTATCTAACATCTTAGTTAAAAATGTAATCTCTTTTGGTGTGGGATTACTTGAGCTTTCTTCACCTGAATAAGGTGGATTTATAAAACCAATAGTTGGTTTAACTTGTGCAATAATTTGATCACTTTTTTTATCATTTATAGAATCAATGTTATAAATTCTAGATTTACCATCACCACGGAATAACATATTAGAAATAGAACAAATAAACATTGTCGGATTAATTTCAAAACCCAAAAGTTGATTCTCTTTTATGTTATTTATTTTTGCTTCTTTGTCTGGTATATTACTATTTTCGATTAAATCAATTAATTTATTCATTGCTGCAATTAAAAATGCACCTGTACCACAACATAAATCCATAATCACATCGTTTGCTTTTATATCAACAAGTTTTGTAAATAATGTAGTGATATGTTTTGGGGTTAAAACAATTCCTTTTTTAACATTAGATACACCTGCATATTTTAAAAATTCTTCATAAAATCTACCAATAATATCATAGTTTGATTTAGAAGCAAATTGATTGTTAAACAAAGGGATAATATTATGTTCAATTTCTTCAAGTATTTTTATTAAGATATTAGTTTGTGAAAGTTCTTTAATTTGTTTATATGTTTGTATATAAGTTTTAAAAATTTCTATTTTTTCTTTAGAAATTCCTTGTGATTCTAAAATAGCTTGTATAGTGTAAAATAAACTATTTAAAATATCTATCCCTTGTTGTGCATATTTATATGTGATAGGAAAATTATTAAGGTAGTTTTTAGGTTTATATAAAGATATCATTAACATTGATAAAATTACAGGGCGTTGCTGACTGTCTAAATTTCTTAATAATTTATTTATTTTCTTACTTGATTTTGTAATATTTGCAATAGCAATTTCTTCATCAAAATCATAAAATAAAGATAAGAATTTTTTTTCACTAACAAAATTATTAATTTGCTTTTGATGTAAAATTTCATTATTTGCTATTTTAAAACAATCAAAATAATAAGAATTTTCAGTTGATAAATCACCACTTACTGCAATACCTAAAATTTTGTAATTGTCAAATAATGAGTTATTCAAGAACTTAGATAAATATCATTTTATCCCTGAAATAGCACCTTTTTTAATATCTGCTTCATAATGATCTTTGATATTTGTTTTTTCTTCAACTAAAATTAATAAATTTATTTTCTTATTAAAATAAATTCGATCCGGATAACCTGGTTGATTATTTTTGTTTTTTGAAGCAGTATTAAGAACAAAAAGAATGTTTTGATCTAATTTTTTGTTAGTCTGACTATCATCTCAATCAGAAAGATTGTATCCAAGTTGCTGTAATTTATCAGTAACTGATGGTGTTATATTTTTATCTTTTCTCATTATTACCTCATATAAGTCTCATATACAATTTAGATATTAATTATACATTATCTAACAAGGATATTTTCATATTCTTATAATTTATTGTTATTTAGAAGATGAAGATATTCAAATTTACATCATATATTTAATAAAGATAATAAAAAAAATAAACTAAAAAAGGAATAAAATTTTATCAAAATTTGATAAAATAAAATGTACTATATTTAGTTTGCTAATGTTATATTATGAATGAAAAATAACCATAAATAACTACATAAATTTTTTATGAATTTATGTTTATTTCTCACCTAAAAATATTTTAATCGGAGATATCAATGAAAAAGAAATTATTTTCTATTTTAGTTCCCACTTCTTCGCCTGTTATCTTTATTGCTGCATGTGCAAATACAAATAATAATGATGATTTCCCAAAGCAAAAATTTTATTTTTTAGATTCAGATGATTTTATGAATCTAAAGAATAAACTACAAAATGATTATCAAGGAAATAAAGAATTAATAACAAATAGAAATTTTATCGATAGTTTGTCAAAAAATGTTATTTATTTTAATGAACTAAAATCGCAAAAAGATGATGAGAAGTTAAGAGATAGTAATGATGTTAAAGATAAGTATCAAGAAATTATCAAATTCCTTAATTCTTCTTCTTTTTATTATAAAAACATAAATAATTATTTTAGTAATTTGATTCATGATTTAGACAATTTAATTAAGAAAATTAATAAAGATAATGCTCAATCAGAATTAAGAAAGCAAATTACTAAAATTTTTAATCAAAATAATAATGATTCTTTTAATAATATCAAACAACAAATTTTTGAATCAATACCTAAAAATATTAACCTTTTTTCAAATAATGAATTTCAAAATAAACTCAATGAAAATTTAAAAACTTTTAATTCCAATTATAAGAATTTACAAAATTTAAGTAAATATAGTTTTAATAATGAAGTACAAATAAGTCAATCTGATTTTAATATTAATAATTTTATAAATTCTAAAAGTATGGATTTTAATTCTCTTAATCAAAAATTCAGTCAACTAAATCAAATTCTAAGCGATGAATTAACACGAAAACAGAAGATATTAGACGATAAATTAAAAAATTATCACAACGAAATTAAATCAATGAATATTGATTATAAATTTGATGCAAATTTAATCAATTATTTAAAAACTAAATCTAATTCTTTATTTGTCAATGCCCAAGATGAACAATTTTTATCAACTGTTAATTATATTAATCAGCAGATCAAAGAAATAGAAGAATTTAGAAAACAAAATTCCATTATTTTTAGTGATGTAATAAAAGTAGTTGTTAATAAATATCTTCATTTAAAGAATACTAATTTTGATTCATTAGCTACATTAAATGAACTAAAAGATGAAGTCAAAAAAGTTAACAAATTAATTACATCCTTTATTATCTTAAATAACTATCGTTCAAAAGATATTATTAGATATGCTGAAGCATTAAGTCAAAAAATAAATTCAAGTAAATTTCTAACAACAAAACAAAAAGATGTTTTATTAGATCAATCGAAAAACCTTGCTAATACCTTACAAGTTCAATATTTAACAAATGAAATAAAAGCACAAGAAAGTAATTTTGCTCAACTAAAGAAAGATTTTATTCAGCAAATAAATGCAAATAATCAATTTAGTACATCAATAAAAACCTATTTTAAAACTCGAGCATATAGCAAAGACAGTTTGCAAGAATTTAATGAATTCAAAGATTATCCATTGCAATTTATATTGCTCTTAGAAAATCTTAAAAATGAAATACAAAAAACAAATGATGCTATCGCTGCAAAACATATAGATACTAAAAAAATATTAGATTTCTTTTTATCTGATTCTGCGATATTATTTAGCAAAATTTATAACAGCGAATTAAATACCTTAGAAGACTTTGATATTGAAAACATCGATACAAATGTTTTGAGATTAAATGATTTTTATTACACGTTGAAAAGGTTTAATGAAAAAAATATAGATATAAATAAAACATATGATAATTTATCTTCATTATTATTAGAACAAATAGCAAAACATAACACTGTTTCGCTTGCTAAGGACCCAAATGGATATGATGTTAATCAATATTTACATTCAGGTTCAATAAACTTAAATAACTATCGTGTCTTCTTAAACGAAGGCGATGATGATGTTTTTGATTTTGATGTAAGTAATTTAGAATTAAAAGAAAACAATCCGAATATCCTTGTAGTTACATTAAATGTATTTTTAAAAAGCAATCGTTTTATTAAAGCAGAAATTAAAAAAGAAATACCTTTTTCTAATGATATTAAACCTTTTATAAACAAAATTATATTAAACAATCTCGATCAATTTTACAGTGTCGATTATGAATCATTATCAAAATTATCCTTGGATGAATTTATCAAACTTACTGATAAAAAGGTGTTTTTTAAACCCAGAATCAATGGGATCGAAAACTTCTTTAACTTTGATATAGAAAGTTATCAAAAATATCAAGACAAGCATCTATACTTTAAATTTAATGTACTTTTTAATAAACAAATCATTAAGACTGCTATTATCCCAACATTGAATACTGTTGATTTTCTTGAAAATAATGCACCCACATCTCAACAAGATGCTAAGGATTTAGCAGAAATTCAAAAGATATTAAAAGGAAGCAAAGAATATTTTTATAGCATCTTGAAATTTAAACCTAATGCATATTATACACATGCACAATATTTAGCTTCAGATGCAATAAAAGCTTTTGATGATGTTTATGATTTACCAAAATTTGGTAAATATCAGATTTTTATCAAGGATGTAATCAATGTAGATAATTATAATGCAACTGCTGATTTAATTTTATGATATAAAATTAATGGTAAAGAAGCGCCAATTAAGTTTTTAGGTGATTTATATGCAAATCCGATTCATATGATTAACTTTAAACTACAAGACTTTTTTGATATAAAACCCAAAAATGGTGACAATTTTACAGAAAGTGATTTTGATGGATATAAAGCAATTGATGCAAATGATGCCAGAATCTTCGATAACTTAAATGAAGCCAACATTCAGCAAGTAAGAGTCAATGGACAAGTATGAGGTAATGGTAATGTAAGTAATTATTTTAGTATCATCAATGCAAGAGATTTTATACAACAAAGACACTTTTTTACAGCTAGTTATTTCTTTAAAATTGAATCAGGAAGTGCTTCAAATAAAACAGATAATAAGGATTTATCGACATATATTCCATTTGGAACAGGTAATTATGACAAAGATGTAGTTATATATCCGATTAACAATAATGATATCAACCGTATTAGAAATAGATATTTTACTTATTATTATGACTTTAAATTAGTTGGAAAAAGAGGTTTAAGTTTTAGAATCGGTTTTATTGATAAGCAACATCAAGATCGCAGATATTCACCAAATCAAACTTTTACCTTAATAAACTTTGTCAATGATTATCAACAACTGCATTATCCACAAATAATGCTTAATAACCTTACTTATGATGATATATCGGTTGATAATAATAAACTTGTAAAACACACTATTTCATACTATCAATCACACCTAGATGATTTAAATCAAATTATCAAGATTAAAAGTAATAACGGAATTTTAACCTATCGCAACTTTGATTTACCAGCCTCAGAAATAAGAATCGATGAAATTCAAGCAATTGATGCAACATCTGCTTATATTCGCTTCGGTGTTAATACTTTCGATGGAAGCAATGCTTCTGGTCATGTAAAATCATTAAGTTGATTTAAAATAAACGGTTTTCAAACAGAAAATCCAAGAAGTCCACATCAAAATCCTGTTTATTCAAATAATGATGCAAATTCATTAAGAACAATTTATAATGCACCTAATAATGTTCATCGCGAAAGGGTTCTTGAACTTTATTGAAAAGATGCATTGTGAAGTATAAATAAAGATACAAATACAATTTTTTGAACACTACAACACAAAATTCTTGATCCGATGTTTACACAAAACACATCGAATCGGAAATTAATTCTTAGTTTCAACGGTGGAGCAATAATACAAAATGGATATAATATTAGTATTACAGAAAATCCTGCTTTTGATGTTGAATTTGATTATGATGAAATTAAAGAAAAGCAAATTGTAAATGTTGCTGTAGATGTAACTAAAAATAAAAAGAAATTTACATTTATGGTGCAAGCAAGTTGAAATAATAATAACATCGATTTTGCCTTATGAACTAAGAATCCAGCAAATAAAATTATAATTGATCCCAGAAATGCAACATCATCGGTAATAAAAGAGCTATCTGGATATAAGTTTTTATTTGCTAATGGTGCTGCTACTTTAAAAGTCAAATATGATTCAACACAACAAATCGAAGATTTTCATTGAAATACTAATGCATTTGATTATTCAAAAATAATGGCTAATACTTTTAATCAACCTTATTTATTCTATAACAAACCTGAATATCTTTTTGATCATAATATCTATAATCCAAACCAAAATGTTACCTTTAAATTTCATGATGGGTATAAAATGCAACTTGAATCAATTCGATTAAAAGAATATGGAAAATACAGTGAATTAGTTCGTGCAATTATCGGTAGATCAATTGCTTATAGTCCTGGTGGAGCAATTGCAACCGCATCGATGCTTGGTAAGGTTAATAATGATCCAGATGATGGAAGATTTTATGTAATCACTAACCATCATGCCCAATCAAGCGGGATTTGAGATTTTTCGCTAATATCAGGTAAAAACTTATTCTTTAGAACTAGTGATATCACAATATCTGCTCCATTTTTACAAGAAGTTACATATGCAACTCGTGGACGCTATGGATGAACTGATTATACAAGTGCAGGTGGTAATGAAGCAACCACCATATGAATCGGGATTCAACAATATAACAATAATGGTGATCCACTATTAAACACTAATCGTACCCCTGAACGACTCGATGCTACTATTATTATTGTAGATATTAATAAACAAATTGCAAAAGCAAGAAACGAAGGCAAATTTGATTTAGCCTTATATTTAGAAAACTGATTTAAATTAAATAATGCAAAAATTGATTACACCTGAAAATATAACAATATGAATTCACCTGTAACAAAAGATGTTGCATCAATTAGTTATCCAAGAGCAAATCAAACAGCTATATTAGATCACCGTCCGGCTCGATACTATGTTGATTCAACACTAGGGATGGATGTTGGATACCAACAAAATTATGCTCCATTTTACTCAGGTGCTGGAGCATCCGGAACTGGTAGATATATCGGTGATGATTCATTTGCTTCCTTATGAAATTCTGGTGTTGGTTTTCTCTACTCGGTAAGTTGAAACTATGATGCATTAAATTACAACTATTTTGGAGTTAACTGAAACGGTGAACACCCATTTGAACTTAAAAACAAACACTCATTTGCTTCTCAAATTATTCGTGCAAATGCAGCGAATCCAAACAAATATGCTTTGCCTTGGTTTATGAAGCAAATAAAGGAGAAATAATGAAAATTCGTAAATTTAAAAAACTATTTCCATTTCTAGGACTTTCTTCTTTATTTTTTGTTTCTGCTTCGTATACACAAAATCATACATCGCATGTTAGTTATAACATTGATCCAGAAGTTAAAGAAATTAATTATTTATACAAAAATTATGTTTTAAACAACCAAATCAACTTGGTTGTTGAAGATGGTATTTCTAATGGTGCTATTGATTTATTGCAAAATTTTTTTAAAGCCAAGAATTATCAAGTTTCCTTAAGCAAACAAATTGAAGTTGGCAAAACTAATATTCTTATCGGAAATTCAGGTAATTCTGATAAATTAGTAGATAATATGATTGCAAATGATATTGATTTTAACAATGATATTCAATTTAAAAATGATGCGTATTTATTAACAAGTAGAGATAATATCATAACTGCTTTTGGTTTTAAACAAGGATCAGAATTTTATGCAGCCGCAACATTTACTCAAATCTTTAACCAACTACAAAACCGCACCATTGAAAGTTTTATCATTAAAGATTATTCAGATTACAAGGATCGCGGAATCATTGAAGCTACAGAAAATAACAACTGAAGCAATAATGAACGCTTTAAATACCTTGATTATGCTCAAAAACACAAACTTAATATGTATTTTTATGGTAATTATTACGATAAATACCTTAATTCTGATTGAAAACAATTATATGATGATAAACAACTTAATGAATTTTTAATTCCTTTTGTTAACAAGAGTTTACAATCTAACATACAACCTGTTTTTGCTTTCAATATATTTAAAAAAAATAAGATGACTAGTGAATCATTAAGTAGTGATTTTGAGAACTTCAAAGCAAAAA